>JAURXG010000662.1 GCA_030654555.1 Aquabacterium sp. | reverse complement strand
CCGGCACCATGCACCTGACCTTTGCCCCCATCGATGTTTCTACCAACAAGGCACCCTGGTCGTACAACATGCCCCAGTCCACACTGGTCATGTCGCACGCCATCGTGGCGCACATGAAGAAGCAAGGCGTCAAGACGGTCGGTTTCCTGGGTTATGCCGACGCTTTTGGCGAACTCTTCCTGCGCGACATGAAAGTCAAGATGGCCGGCACCGACCTGAAATTCGTCTCCGAAGAGCGTTTTGCGCGTACCGACACCAGCGTGACCGGCCAGGCGCTCAAAGTAACCGCCGGTGCGCCGGATGCGATCCTGATCGTGGCTTCCGGCAGCGGCGCTGCAATGCCCCACAAGGCCCTGATTGAGCGCGGCTACAAAGGCAAGATCTACCAAACCCACGGTGCCGCATCGCGCGACCTGATGCGGGTTGGCGGCAAGGACGTGGAAGGTGCTTTTGTGGTCGCCGGCCCTGGCATGGTGGCCGAGCAACTGCCCGCCAACCACCCCAGCAAAAAGGTTGCGATGGCCCACGTGGAAAGCTGGGAGAAGGTTTACGGACCCAACACACGAAATCCGTTTGCCGGTCATGCTTACGATGCGTCCATCGTTCTGCAAAAAATCATTCCGATTGCGTTGAAAACAGCCCAGCCCGGTACCAAGGAGTTCCGTGGCGCGCTCAAAGCCGCACTGGAAAACGCCGGTCCGATTCCGCTGTTTCACGGCACGGTGAACTACACCGCCACCAACCATGCGGGCTACACCGATGACACCGGTGTGATCATGCGCATCACCAACGGCGACTGGAAACTGCAATAACCATGGATTTCTCAATCGCCAGCATCCTTGTCGTCGATGGACTGACCAATGGTGCTATCTATGCCTTGCTGGGACTGGCAACGGTGCTGGTGTTTGCGGTGACCCGCGTGATCTTTATTCCCCAGGGGGAGTTCGTCACCTACGGCGCACTCACCCTGGCGATTTTGCAGACGGGCAAAGTGCCGGGCACGATCTGGTTGCTGCTTCTGCTGGCCGCTGTAGCGGCCCTGGCGGAGTCCTTTCAGACCTGGAAAAGGCACCAGTCCGCCACATCTGCTGCGGTGGCTGGCCTCAAGGTCATGGTCATTCCGGTCGTGATTGGCCTGGTCACCATCTGGGCAGCCCCACAGCAGTTTTCTTTGCTGGTGCAGGCCGTCTTGTCGGTCTGCATCGTGACCTGCTTCGGACCGCTGGTGTACCGGTTGGCCTATCAATCCCTGGCCGATGCAAGCTCCCTGGTGCTGCTGATCGTGTCGGTCGGCGTGCATTTCGCCATGACCGGCCTGGGCCTGCTGTTTTTCGGGGCCGAAGGGTTCCGCAACCCGTCGTTCTGGGACGCCCGCTTCAGCTTCGGCGCGCTCAACCTGAGCGGCCAGGCCATCATCATCTTTGGTGTGTCGCTGGCGCTGATCGTGCTGCTGTGGCAGTTTTTCGAGCACACGCTCTATGGCAAGGCGCTGCGCGCCACCGCCGTCAACCGGCTCGGCGCCCGCCTGATGGGCATCTCCAGCCACGGCGCGGGCCAAGCCACGTTTGCCATGGCGGCGCTGATCGGCGCGCTGTCGGGCCTGCTGATCGGGCCGACCACCACGGTGTTCTACGACTCGGGCTTCCTGATCGGCCTGAAGGGCTTCGTCGCCGCGGTGTTCGCGGGGTTGTCGAGTTACCCACTGGCGCTGGTCGGTGCGCTGGGCGTGGGCCTGCTGGAGAGCTTCGGCTCGTTCTGGGCCAGTGCCTACAAGGAGGTGATCGTGTTCGGCTCGATCATCCCGGTGCTGCTGTGGCGGTCGCTGCGCGATCCGCACACCGAGGAGCATTGAGATGGCCGCCATGCAGAAATATGCCTTCCCGCTGCTCGCGCTGCTGATGCTGGCCTTGCCGGCGCTGCCGATCCCGGACTTCTGGATCACCCAGCTCAACTACATCGGCATCTACGCGATGGTCTCGCTGGGCCTGGTACTGCTGACCGGCGTGGCCGGCCTCACCAGCTTCGGCCAGGCGGCGTTTGTCGGCGTGGGCGCCTACACCGCGGCCTTCCTGGCGGTGAAGCTGGGCATCTCGCCCTGGCTGACGCTGCTCGTCGGCATCGCGCTCAGCGTGGCGGTGGCGCTGGTGCTGGGCGCGATCACGCTGCGCATGTCGGGCCACTACCTGCCGCTGGCCACCATCGCCTGGGGCCTGACGATCTACTACACGATCTCCAACATGGAGTTCCTGGGCAAGTACGACGGCATCCTGGGCGTGCCGCCGATCACGCTGGCCGGCTTCAGCCTGGGCACCGGGCGCAGCCTGTACCTGCTGATCTGGGTGTTTGCGCTGGCCGCCGCGCTGGCGGTGACGCACCTGCTCGACAGCCGGCCCGGCCGCGCCATCCGATCGCTCAAGACCGGCACCACGATGGCCGAGGCGATGGGCATCTCCACCTTCCGCTACAAGGTCATCGCCTTCGTGCTGGCGGCAGTGCTGGCGTCCATCGCCGGCTGGCTGTTCGCGCATTTCCAGCGCACCGTCAACCCGTCGCCGTTCGGCATCCACAAGGGCATCGAGTTCCTGTTCATGGCGGTGCTGGGCGGTGTGGGCCATGTCTGGGGCGCCTTCCTGGGCGCCGGCGTGGTCAAGCTGGTCGAGGACCAGCTGCAGGTGCTGCTGCCCAGGCTGATCGGCACCAGCGGCAACTTCGAGATCATCGTCTTCGGCCTGGTGCTGATCGCGGTGCTGAAGTACGCGCCCGACGGCCTGTGGACCTTCGTCACCAAGTGGCTGCCGGCGCCGCGGCGCGTGAAGGACTGGCAGGGCGCGGCCTGGTTGCCGTCGCGCGACAAGCCGCCCCTTGGCGAGCTGCTGCTGGAGGTGGACCAGGTGCGCAAGGAGTTTGGCGGCCTGGTGGCGGTCAACGACGTCAGCTTCTCCATCCGCGCCGGCGACATCGTCGGCCTGATCGGCCCCAACGGTGCCGGCAAGAGCACCACCTTCAACCTCGTCACCGGCGTGCTGTCGTTGACGCGTGGCACGGTGCGCTTTCGCGGCCAGCCGGTGGGCGGGCTGTCGTCGCGCCAGATCGCCGAGCGCGGCATGTCGCGCACCTTCCAGCACGTGAAGATGATCCCCGAGATGACGGTGCTGGAGAACGTGGCGCTGGGCGGTTACCTGCGCACCAGGAGCGGCCCGCTGCGCGCGATGCTGCGGCTCGACCGCGCCGAGGAGCGATGCCTGTTCGCCGAGGCCGAGGCGCAGCTGGCGCGCATCGGCATGGCCGAGCAGATGCACGAGCTGGCCGGCAACCTGGCGTTGGGCCCGCAGCGGCTGATGGAGATCGCCCGCGCGCTGTGCACCGACCCGGCGCTGCTGCTGCTCGACGAACCCGCCGCCGGCCTGCGCCACAAGGAGAAGCAGGCGCTGGCCGACGTGCTGCGCCAGCTCAAGGCCGAGGGCCTGTCGATCCTGCTGGTCGAGCACGACATGGACTTCGTGATGGGCCTGACCGACCGCATCGTGGTGATGGAGTTCGGCACCCGGCTGATCGAGGGCACGCCCGAAGAAGTGCAGGCCAGCCCGATCGTGCGCGCCGCTTACCTGGGGACGGAACACTGATGGCCACCCAACTGCTGACGGTCAAGGACCTGCACGCCGGCTACGGCCGCGCCGAGGTGCTGACCGGGCTGGACTTCCAGCTGGCGCGTGGCCAGGTGGTCACGATCATCGGCCCCAACGGCGCCGGCAAGAGCACCACGCTGAACGCGCTGATGGCGATCCTGCCGTCACGCGGCACGGTGGTGTTCGACGGCGTCGACCTGGCCGACGTGTCGCTGGAAGAGCGCGTGATGCTGGGCCTGGCCCTGGTGCCCGAGAAGCGCGAGCTGTTCGGCACCATGCCGGTCGAGGACAACCTGATCCTGGGCGGCTACCGCGCGATGAAGCAGCGCGTGCCCAACTGGCGCGGCGAGCTGGAGCGCGTCTATGCGCTGTTCCCGCGGCTCAAGGAGCGCCGCGCCCAGCTGGCCGGCACGCTGTCGGGCGGTGAGCGGCAGATGCTGGCGGTGGGCCGCGCGCTGATGTCGGCGCCCAAGCTGCTGATGCTCGACGAGCCCAGCCTGGGCCTGGCGCCGCTGATCGTGCGCGAGATCTTCCGCATCATCGAGCAGCTGCGCGTGCAGGGCGTGTCCATCCTGCTGATCGAGCAGAACGCGCGCGCCGCGCTGGAGGTGGCCGACCACGGCTACGTGCTGGAGACCGGCGCCTTCGCGCTGCAGGGCCCGGCCGACGAACTGGCCGGCGATCCGCGCGTGATCGAAACCTACCTCGGTGCGGCCCGAAAAGCCGGCTGAACCGCGAGAGCCTGCACCATGTGGACCTACGAGGCCCCGGTGGCCGACATGCTGCACCTGCTGACCCGCGTGCTCGACGCCCCGGCCAGCTGGGCCGGGCAGCCGGCCTTTGCCGACCTGGATGCCGACACCGCCGGCGAGGTGCTGCAGCAGGCCGGGCGCTTCGCCGGCGAGGTGCTGGCGCCCACCAACGCGCCCGGCGACCTGCACGGCTGCACCTGGACGCCCGAGGGCGTCACCACGCCACCCGGCTACCGCGAGGCCTACCGCGCCTTCGTGGCCGGTGGCTGGCCGGCGCTGGCCTGCACCCCCGAGGCCGGCGGCCAGGGCCTGCCGCAGCTGCTGAACATGGCGTTGTTCGAGATGCTGGCCGCCGCCAACCACGGCTGGACCATGTACCCCGGCCTGCTGCACGGCGCCTACGAGGTGGTGCTGCACCACGCCGTGCCCGAGCTGCGCGCACGCTACCTCGCCAAGCTGGTCAGCGGCGAGTGGCTGGGCACCATGTGCCTGACCGAGCCGCAGGCCGGCAGTGACCTGGGGCTGGTGCGCACCAAGGCCGAGCTGACCGCCGGCGCCGCCGCCAACGGGGCGCCGGTGGCCATCACCGGCAGCAAGGTCTTCATCAGCGGCGGCGACAGCGACCTGACCGACAACCTGGTGCACCTGGTGCTGTGCCGCATTTCCGGCAGGTCGGTCGACACGCCTGCCGGCACCAAGGGCCTGTCGCTGGCGCTGGTGCCCAAGCTCCTGCCCGACGGCACGCGCAACGCGGTGTTCTGCGACGGCATCGAGCACAAGATGGGCCTGCACGGCAGCGCCACCTGCCAGATGCGCTTCGACCGCGCCCAGGGCTGGCTGATCGGCGAGCCCCACCGCGGCCTGGCGGCGATGTTCCTGATGATGAACGCCGCGCGGCTGCACGTGGCGATGCAGGGCGTGGGCCACCTCGAGGCCGCCACGCAGAACGCCTGGCGCTATGCCGCCGAGCGGCTGCAGATGCGTGCGCCCCAACGCCCCAGCGACGCGGCCGCTGCGGGTGCCGGTCCCGACCCTATCGCCTGGCACCCGGCGATGCGCCGCACGCTGCTGACGCTGCGCGCGCGCACCGATGCCTGCCGCACCATCGCCTACTGGTGCGCGCTGCTGCTCGACGAGGCCGATCACCACCCCGATGCGGCCCGCCGTGCCGCCGCGGCCGACCATGTCGCGATCCTCACGCCGGTGGCCAAGTCGCTGTTCACCGAGCTGGGCCACCGCAGTGCCGACGAGGCGCTGCAGGTCTGGGGCGGTTACGGCTACGTGCGCGACTACGGCATCGAGCAGACCGTGCGCGACAGCCGCATCGCGATGATCTACGAAGGCACCAACGAGATCCAGGCCATCGACCTGGTGCAGCGCAAGCTGCTGGCCGATGGTGGCCAGCGGGCCGGCGCGCTGCGCGCCGTGCTGGCCGCCGAAGCCGCGGCCTGCCGCGCGTCAACGGGGCCGCAACCCGGCCTGCAGCCCTTCGCCGACGCGCTGGACGCGCAGCTGGCCGATTGGGCCGCGGTGCAGCAGGCGCTGCAGGCGCGGGCCGGCACCGACGCGGAATACGCGCTGCGCGTGGCCGACGACGTGCTGGCCGGCGTGGGCCATGCGCTGATGTGCTGGGCCTGGGCGCGCATCGCCCGCACGGCGCTGGACCCGGCGCGCGCCCCGGCCGCCGGCGGACGCAGCGCCGCGTCCTGGCTGCAATCGGCCAGCTTCGGCCTGCAGTGGCTGCTGCCGCAGGCGCAGGTGCACTGGCGCCGCGCGCTGCAGGCCGACGCGGCGCTGCCCTTCCTGGTCGCATGACGGCCGACACCACGCCGGTGCCGCGGTTGGCATCGCCCAAGCTGCGCCGCCCGCGCCGCCCGCGCCCCCTGCCGGTCGTGGCCGATCCGGTGACCGCGGAGCCGGTGCCCGAGCGCAGCGCACGCGAAGCGTTGTCGCTGGGGAGGTTGAGCGACGTGCTGGGTTACCACATCGCCCAGGCCCGGGTGACCACCATGGACAGCTTCGTGCGCCACATCGGCCAGCCCTTCGCGCTGCGCACGGTGGAGTACTCGCTGCTGCTGCTGCTGCTGGCCAACGGCCCGCAGGCGCCCAAGCGGCTGGGTCAGGCGCTGGCCCTGTCGGCCCCCAACCTCACGCTGCTGCTGGACCGCCTGCAGGACCGCGGCCTGATCCGCCGCGAACGCAGCCCCACCGACGGCCGCAGCCACAACATCGTGCTGACCGTCGACGGCCAGCGCCTGGCCGACGACGGCGCCGCGGCGGCCGGCCCGATGGAAGCCGAACTGGACGACCGCCTCAGCCGCGCCGAGCGCCTGATGCTGATCGAGCTGCTGCGCAAGGTGGCCGGTCGGTAGCCATCGAAGTGGAGCGGCCCCGCCACCCCTCGGGGGTGGGCTGCGGCAACCCGCAGCCCGGGGCTGACATCACCAAGGAGCCCGGCCGATGCCCATCACGCGCCGGTACCACTCGTGGAAGTGCTGCATGCCGTCTTCCATCGGGCTCTGGTAGGGGCCGGCCTCGTCGTCGCCGCGTTCCATCAGGGCGCGGCGGCCGGCGTCCATGCGCAGCGCGATCTCGTCGTCCTCGACGCAGGTCTCCATGTAGGCGGCCTGCTCCGATTCGATGAACTCGCGCTCGAAGGCGGCGATCTCCTCCGGGTAGTAGAACTCGACCATGTTGACCGTCTTCTGCGGCCCCTTGGGGTAGAGCGTGCTGACCACCAGCACATGCGGGTACCACTCGACCATGATGTTCGGGTAGTAGGTCAGCCAGATCGCGCCCTGCTTGGGCGGCTGGCCGTTGCCCAGCGCCAGCACCGCCTCGTGCCAGCGCTTGTAGGCCGGTGAGCCGGCCTGGCGCAGCGAGTCGTTGATGCCCACCGTCTGCACCGAATGGTGCGGGCTGAATTCCCACTTCAGGTCGTCGCAGGTGACGAAGCGACCCAGCCCCGGGTGGAACGGGCCGACGTGGTAGTCCTCGAGGTAGACCTCGATGAAGGTCTTCCAGTTGTAGTCGCACTCGTGCAGGTGCACCTTGTCGAGCACGAAGCCGGTGAAGTCCAGGTCCGCCCGCGGGCCGACCTGGCCCAGTTCGGCGGCGATGTCGCGGCCGTTGTCCTCGAACACCATGCCGTTCCAGGTGCGGGTGCGGTAGCGGTTGAGGTTCAGGCAGGGGTCCTGCTGGAACAGCGGCGCACCCAGCAGCTGGCCATTCATGCCGTAGGTCCAGCGGTGCAGCGGGCAGACGATGTTGCCGCCACTGTGGCCCGGCGCGGTGTGGCCGGTGTTGCCGCGCCCGCGCAGCATCAGCGCCTGGCGGTGGCGGCACACGTTGGACAGCAGCTCCACGCCCTGGGGCGTGCGCACCAGCGCGCGGCCTTCGCCCTCCTGCGGCAGGGCGTAGTAGTCGCCGATTTCCGGTACCGCCAGTTCGTGCCCCAGGTAGCGGGGCCCGTGCTGGAAGATCAGCTCCATCTCGCGACGGAACAGCTCGTCCGAAAAATAAGTGGTGACAGACAGTTGCGAACGCTCGGACCGCTCGTCGAGACGGTGCTTGCGTGCAAGAGCTTCGAGTCTGGTGCTCAGGTCCGACATGATCCCCGGGATCTCCAGCGTGGATGTCAAAAACCCCCCACCCGGTGGCCCCGCGGATGGGCATGATCGATGGTGATGAAAACGGCCACCCACAGGGGCGGCCGTCTTCGCGATTGTAGCCGGCGGCTGTGGCCGCATTGCGACAAGGCGCGTCTAAAATCCGCCACCCGCTTTGCCGCGCGCCCCATGCCCGGGCGCCTCGTCCATGACACCCACCGTGCCGCCCGTTGACCACCCCGCAGAGGACAGCGCCGCCCTGCGCTACGAGGATGCGCTGGCCGAGCTGGAGCGCCTGGTCGCCGCGATGGAGGGCAGCCAGATGCCGCTGGACGGCCTGCTCGACAGCTACCGCCGCGGCGCGCAGCTGCTCGAGGTGTGCCGCAACCGCCTGCAGGCGGTCGAGCAGCAGGTGAAGGTGCTCGAGGGCGGGCAGCTCAAGGACTGGGTCGATTCATGATCACGCCCGCTTTCGACGCCTGGGTGCGTGACGAACTGGTCCGCGTCGAGCAGGCGCTGTCGCGCTGGGTGCCGGCCGACGCGCCGGCCGGGCTGGGCGAGGCCATGCGCTACGGCGTGCTCGACGGCGGCAAGCGGCTGCGCCCGCTGCTGGTGCGCGCGGCCTGCGAGGCGGTGGCCGGCGACCTGGCCGCGGCGCTGCGCGCGGCGGTGGCGGTCGAGCTGATCCATGCCTACTCGCTGGTGCACGATGACATGCCCTGCATGGACAACGACGTGCTGCGCCGCGGCAAGCCCACGGTGCACGTGCAGTTCGGCGAGGCCGGCGCGATGCTGGCCGGCGACGCGATGCAGGCGCTGGCCTTCGAGGTGCTGACGCCCGAAGACCGGCCCGACGAGGTGATGGCGCCGCAGCTGCAGGCGCGCTTGTGCGGCCTGCTGGCGCGCGCCGCCGGCCATGCCGGCATGGCCGGTGGCCAGGCGATCGACCTGGCGGCCACCGGCAAGGCGCTGGACGAGGCCTGCCTGCGCGACATGCACCGCCGCAAGACCGGGGCGCTGCTGCAGGCCAGCGTGCTGATGGGCGCCGCCACCGGCCCCTGCAGCGCCGGGACCTGGGCCGCGCTCGGTGATTTCGGCGCCGCGCTGGGCCTGGCCTTCCAGATCGTCGACGACATCCTCGACGTGACTCAGGCCTCCGACAAGCTGGGCAAGACCGCCGGCAAGGACCTGCACGCCAACAAGCCCACCTATGTCACCGTGCTGGGCCTGCCCGAGGCCCGCCGCCAGGCCTCGGCGCTGCACCAGCAGGCCCTGCAGGCCCTGGCCCGCGGCAAGCTGGCCGACGCCGGCCACCTGCGCCTGCTGGCCGACATGGTGGTCGATCGCGACAGTTGAAAGCACCCGCATGCCCTCCTCCCTG
>JAURXG010000659.1 GCA_030654555.1 Aquabacterium sp. | reverse complement strand
GCGGCACGCCTTCACTCAGGTTGCGGCCCTTGACCTCGATCTCCTTGACCTCGCTGCCGGGGAAGGCGCTGCCGATGTACTTCTTGATCATCTCGGCGGTGGGCTCGCCGATCAGCATGCCGTAGTTGCGGCGGATGTAGTTGCTGATGGCTTCGTCGAACTTGTCGCCACCCACGCGCACCGAGCCCTTGTAGACCATGCCGCCCAGGCTGATGACGCCGACCTCGGTGGTGCCACCGCCGATGTCGACCACCATCGAGCCCGAGGCCTCGCTGACCGGCAGGCCGGCGCCGATGGCCGCGGCCATGGGTTCCTCGATCAGGTAGACCTGCGAGGCGCCGGCGCCCAGCGCCGACTCGCGGATTGCGCGGCGCTCGACCTGGGTCGAGCCGCAGGGCACGCAGATGATGATGCGCGGGCTCGGCCGCAGCAGCGAGCTGGGGTGCACCATCTTGATGAACTGCTTGAGCATCTGCTCGGTGACGGTGAAGTCGGCGATCACGCCGTCCTTCATCGGGCGGATGGCCTCGATGTTGCCGGGCACCTTGCCCAGCATGGCCTTGGCTTCCTTGCCGACGGCCTGGATGGTCTTCTTGCCTTGCGGGCCGCCTTCGTGGCGGATGGAGACGACCGAGGGCTCGTCGAGCACGATGCCCTTGCCACGCACATAGATCAGCGTGTTGGCGGTGCCCAGGTCGATGGCCAGGTCGGTGGAGAAGTAGCGGCGCAGTGATCCGTACATGGGAAGTTCGGGCGGTCAGGACAACCGGCCCGCTGGGGCCGCTGCACAGTGGAAGGCGGCCGGCAGGCGTGGCCGGGGTCGGTGTTCTGGGGCGGGCAACGCAGGCACCGGCGGGCCGGTCTGCAGGGTTGGGCGTGAGGAATTCGGACCACGCCCCTGGGGTTGCTGCCGGTCGCTGATCTGGGTAAACGCGGAGTGATCGATCAGCGCGCGACAGCATGCGCAAGGGCTCATGGATAACCATAGATAATACCCCATCACCCCGGTGTTTCTTCGTTACGAAACCCGTTGCAGGACACCTTCTCCCCATGGCCTTGACCCCGCAGGACGCCAGCCGCATCGCGCATCTGGCCCGACTCGAGCTTTCTCCCGACGAGGCGCCGCACATGCTGGCGCAGCTCAATGATTTCTTCCGCATCGTCGAGCAGATGAGTGCGGTCGACACCGCCGGCGTGGAGCCGCTGTACACCCCGCTGTCGGCGATCCAGGCGGTGCAATTGCGCCTGCGCGACGACCTGGTGACCGAGGGCAACCAGCGCGAGGCCAACCAGCGCAGCGCCCCGGCGGTCGAGGACGGCCTGTTCCTCGTGCCCAAGGTGATCGAATGAGCGCCCCCGCCCTGCACGACCTCGGCGTGGCCGAGCTGGCGCGCGCGCTGGCGGCCAAGGCGGTCTCCAGCGAAGAAGTCACCGCCCACCTGCTGGCGCGCATTGCGCAGCAGCAGGCGCTGGGCGCCTTTCTGCAAGTGGACGCCGAGGGCGCCACCGCCGCCGCGCGTGCCGCCGATGTCCGGCGCGCCGCCGGCGATGCGGCGCCCCTGCTGGGCGTGCCGATCGCGCACAAGGACATCTTCGTCACCGCCGCGCTGCCCACCACCGCCGGCTCCAAGATGCTGGCCGGCTACCGCAGCCCCTTCGACGCCACCGTGGTGGCGCGGCTGGGCGCGGCGGGGGCGATCAGCCTGGGCAAGCTCAACTGCGACGAGTTCGCGATGGGCTCGGCCAACGAGAACTCGGCCTACGGGCCGGTGCACAACCCCTGGGATGCCTCGCGCGTGCCCGGCGGCTCGTCGGGCGGATCGGCCGCTGCCGTGGCGGCCCGCCTCGTGCCTGCCGCCACCGGCACCGACACCGGCGGCTCGATCCGCCAGCCCGCCGCGCTGTGCGGCAT
>JAURXG010000657.1 GCA_030654555.1 Aquabacterium sp. | reverse complement strand
ACCACCGAATCGGAGAAGCGCGACTACGCGCTCAAGCCGATGAACTGCCCCGGCCACATCCTGATCTTCAAGCAGGGCATCAAGAGCTACCGCGACCTGCCGCTGCGCTATGGCGAGTTCGGCCAGTGCCACCGCAACGAGCCCACCGGCGGCCTGCACGGCATCATGCGGGTGCGCGGCTTCACGCAGGACGACGGCCACATCTTCTGCACCGAGGACATGATCCTCGACGAGTGCGTGGCCTACACCGCGCTGCTGCAGCGGGTCTACACCGACTTCGGCTTCGACGACATCATCTACAAGGTGGCGACGCGGCCCGAGCAGCGCATCGGCTCGGACGAGGTCTGGGACAAGGCCGAGGCCGCGCTGATCGAGAGCCTGAAGCGTTCGGGCTGCGACTTCGAGATCTCACCGGGCGAGGGTGCGTTCTACGGCCCGAAGATCGAGTACACGCTCAAGGACGCCATCGGCCGCCAGTGGCAGTGCGGCACGATGCAGGTGGATTTCTCGCTGCCCGAGCGCCTGGGTGCCGAGTACGTGGCCGAGGATTCGAGCCGTCGCCACCCGGTGATGCTGCACCGCGCGATCGTCGGCAGCCTCGAGCGTTTCATCGGCATCCTGATCGAACAGCATGCCGGCGCGCTGCCCGCCTGGCTGGCGCCGGTGCAGGTGGTGATCGCCAATATCACCGATGCGCAGGACGCTTACGTCACCGAAGTGGCGAAAACGCTGCAAAAACAAGGAGTTAGAGTTCAGACCGATTTGCGTAATGAAAAAATCACGTATAAAATACGCGAGCATTCGTTGCAAAAGGTCCCGTACATCCTCGTCGCTGGCGACAAGGAGAAGGCAAGCGGGTCGGTTGCCGTGCGCGCCCGGGGCAATCTCGACCTGGGGGTCATGCCGTTGAGCGACTTCATCACCAAGCTCGCCGACGACATCGCCCGCAAGGTCTGAGCATCCAGCCCTCGGCGCGCATGTTTGTTTCTGCTGCTGTTCGGTGGCGCCCATTGCTTGCCTTGGGGCGTTGAGCCGGATGGTCTGAAGGGGTTTGAACCATCGCTACTTTCATGGACCGCCGTACGCCCAATGTGGAGCGCAAGCATCGGCTGAACCGCGAGATCATGGCGCCTACCGTGCGCTTGAACGGGGTCGACAACGAACCCCTGGGCATCGTCAGCATCATGGAGGCCTTGCGGCTGTCCGGTGAAGCCGATGTCGATCTGGTGGAAATCGCGCCCACGGCCGATCCGCCGGTGTGCCGGTTGATGGACTACGGCAAGTTCAAGTACCAGGAGCAGAAGAAGGCCGCCGAGGCCAAGTCGAAGCAGAAGGTCATCGAGGTCAAGGAAGTCAAGTTCCGGCCCGGTACCGACGACGGCGACTACAACATCAAGATGCGCAACCTGCGGCGGTTCATCGCCGAGGACGGCGACAAGGGCAAGGTCACGCTGCGCTTCCGCGGCCGCGAGATCACCCACCAGGACATCGGCATGCGCATGCTGGAGCGCATCCGCGACGAACTGGCCGATGTGGCCATCGTCGAGCAGTTTCCCAAGCTCGAAGGCCGCCAGATGATCATGGTGCTGTCGCCGAAGAAGAAGCAGTAAGTAGTAGGCGGCAGCCAGCCCGTCGCTGTCAGCAACAAGTTTTGTCGAATTCCCCGCGCCGGTCTGGTCACCGGCGCAATTTCAGGGGATCAGCCGCTGCAGGCTGTCAAAGCGCTCCCGCTTTCGCGGGGCCGCCTGCAGGGGCAACTTAGAAGGAGCAGTCATGCCCAAGATGAAGACCAAGAGCGGCGCGAAGAAGCGTTTTCGCGTTCGCCCGGGTGGCACCGTCAAGCGGGGCCAGGCGTTCAAGCGCCACATCCTCACCAAGAAGTCCACGAAGGTCAAACGCC
>JAURXG010000652.1 GCA_030654555.1 Aquabacterium sp. | reverse complement strand
TGGCCAAGTACCGCGACGAGTTCGAATACTTCATCGAGCACAAGCGCTCGCGGCTGGGTGGCCGGCTCGACGTCACGATGCCCGTGGCGGCTGTGGCTTCAGGGGTCGCCGCATGATCGACTTCTTCATCAACGGCCACCCGGTGCAGGCCGAGGACAACCAGACCGTGATGCAGGCCGCCAAGGCCAACGGCTACTTCATCCCGTACTTCTGCTGGCACCCCCACCTGTCGGTGCCGGGCAACTGCCGCATCTGCACGGTGGAGGTCGAGGCCGACGGCGGTGGCTGGCTCGACATCGCCTGCAACATGCCGGTGACCAAGGGCATGCGCGTGCTGACCGACTCCGACCGTGTGCGCCAGCGCCGCAAAGAGACGCTGCAGTTCATCACGCTGAACCACCCGGTCGACTGCGGCATCTGCGACAAGGCCGGCGAGTGCACGCTGCAGGACTACCACTACCAGTACAACGGTTCGCCCTCGGTCTCGCGCGATGCCAAGGTGCATGCCACCAAGCACTTTCCGCTGTCCGAGCGCATCGTGCTCGACAACGAGCGCTGCATCCTGTGCACCCGCTGCGTGCGCTTCACCCGCGAGATCTCCAAGACCCACGCGCTGGGGGTGCAGAACCGCGGCGACCATTCGCTGATCCGCCCGGTCGAGGACGGCGCCTTCGAGCACGACGCCTATTCCGACAACGTGATCGACATCTGCCCGGTGGGCGCGCTGCTGTCGCGGCAGTTCCTGCACAAGGCGCGGGTCTGGTACCTGAAGCCCACGGCCTCGGTGTGCCCGGGCTGCTCACGCGGCTGCAGCATCGACATCTGGCACCGCAAGAGCGAGTGGAAGCTCAAGGCGCTCGACGCCAGGCAGAACGCCCGCATCGACCGCGTCACCCCACGCGAGAACCCGGCGGTCAACGGCCCGTGGATCTGCAACAAGGCGCGTGACCTGGCCAAGTCCTTCGAGCGTGCCCGCGCCACGCAGTCCATGCAGAAGGCGCAGCCGGTGGCGTTGCATCAGGCCATCACCAGCGCGCGTGCGCTGATCGCCGCGGCCAGGCGCCCGGTGGCGCTGGTGTCGAGCTGGGCCTCGAACGAGGAACTGGCGGCCTTCCAGGCGGCGCTGGGCGTGCGCTTCAGCTGCTTCGTCAAGCCCGATGCACAAGCCGAGCCCGGCGAGGTGATCGAGGACGATCTGCTCATCCGCGCCGACAAGAATCCCAACACTGCCGGCGCCGGTGCGCTGTTCCCGGCTTTGCCCGGTGACGTGGCCAGCGCCTTCCCACCCGACACCGACCTGGTGCTGGTGTGGGGCGAGGGTTTCAGCTTCGCGCAGTTGCCGCCCAACGCCCGCATCATCTACCTCAACAGCTGGCTGCAGCCCGAGAACGGCCATGCCGACGTGTTCCTGCCGATCAGCGTGATGACCGAGCGCCGCGGCCACTTCACCAACTTCGAGGGCGTGGTCGGCGCCTTCGAGCCCTGCTTCGACAAGCCCGCCGGCGTGTCTGACGCCGAGGCGCTGTTCGCCGCGCTGGCGCCTGGGGGTGCCTCATGACCCAGGACCTGCTCGTCTACGTGATCTACGTCGTCTACGCGGTGCTGATGCTGATGACCTTCGGCACCGTGCTCACCTGGGTCGAGCGCAAGCAGGCCGCGGTGATGTCCGACCGCATCGGCGCCAACCGGGCCTATGTGCGCATCCCGTTCACCCAGATCAAGCTGGTCTGGCTGGGCCTCTTCCACGGCATCGCCGACGGCATCAAGATGCTGGTCAAGGAAGACTTCAAGCCCCGCACCTACGACGCCGTGGCCTACGCGATGGCGCCCTGGGTGGTGTTCACGCCGGTGCTGCTGGTGTTTGCGGTGGTGCCCTTCGGCGGCATGCTCGACCCGGGGCGGCTGTTCCCGTCGCTGGCCGACTGGTTCGGTGGCCGCACCTACCCGATGCAGATCGCGCGGCTCGATGCCGGGCTGCTGATCGTCTTCGCCTTCAGTGGCCTGACCATCATCGGCGCGATGCTGGCCGGCTGGTCGTCGGCCAACAAGTTCTCGCTGCTGGGCGGCCTGCGCGCCGGCTCGCAGATGATCTCGTACGAGTTGGTGATGGGCCTCACCGTGCTGGGGCTGATCCTGATCTTCGGCACGGTGGACCTGGGTTCGATGGTGCGCCAGCAGTCGGGCGTGGTGCTGGGCTTCCTGCCGGCCTGGGGCGTGGTCTACCAGCCGTTTGCGGCAATCCTCTTCCTCACCGCGGCGATCGCCGAGAACAAGCGCATCCCGTTCGACCTGCCCGAGGCCGAGTCCGAGCTGATCGCCGGTTATTACACCGAGTACAGCGCGATGAAGATGGGCCTGTTCATGTTCGCCGAGTTCATCGAGATCGCGATCATCGGCGCGCTGTTCACCACGCTGTTCCTGGGCGGCTACAACCTGCCCTACATGAACGACAGCGGCTTCAGCTTCCCCGGTGGCGGCACGCTGGCGATGGGCCATGGCGCGGTGGTGGTGACGCAGTTGGTGGTGTTCCTGCTGAAGGTGCTGGTGGTGTGCAGCTTCCAGATCCTGATCCGCTGGACATTGCCGCGCTTCCGCTACGACCAGGTGCTGGCCTTCGCCTGGAAGTTCCTGCTGCCGCTGGCACTGGCCAACCTGACGATCACCGCGGTGCTGGTGTGGTCGCATCAAGCAGGGGTGGGCGCATGACCCCCTACAAGCGCAAGCAGTACTGGAACGAGCCCACGCTGACGCTGTGGGAGCGCGCCTACCTGCCCGAGATCCTGCGCGGCCTGGTCATCACCAGCCGCGTGTTCCTGCGCAACATGGGCCGCTGGATCACCGGCAAGAAGGGCGCACTGACGACCTACTACCCGGAGGAGACGCGCTTCGACTACGCGCCGCTCAACCGCGGCAAGCATGTGCTGACGCAGCGCCCCGACGGCAAGCCGCAATGCATCGCGTGCAACATGTGCGCCACGGTGTGCCCGGCCAAGGTGATCGAGATCGAGGCCGGCTTCGACCCCACCGACGTGGCGCACCCCAAGTTCCCGGTGCGCTTCGAGATCGACTACTCGCGCTGCGTGTTCTGCGGCCTGTGCGTCGAGGCCTGCCCCGAAGACGCCATCCGCATGGCCAAGGAAGTGCCGGGGCTGCCCTCGGACGGGCGCCACCAGATGTGGCTGACGCTCGACGAGATGCTGACCTGGCAGCCGCAAAGCGACGTGGCCAAGCCTTATCCCGCCGCCGGTGTGCGCAAGACCGGAGAGCCCGAATGATCGAGAACCTGCTGCTGGCCGCCTTCGGCCTGGCTGCGCTGGGCAGCGCGGCGCTGATGCTGGTGCTGCACCAGCCCATGCGCGTGGCGATGGCGCTGATCTCCACGATGGTCTTCCTGGGCGCGATCTACGGCCTGCTGGGCGTGCACTTCATTGCCGCCTTCCAGGTGCTGATCTACGTCGGCGCGGTGATGGTCTTCATGGTCTACGTGATCATGCTGCTGGAGGTGCGCGAAGCCGCCAGCGCACGCTACTCCAAGCTGCTGCTGCCCGGCGTGGGCGGCGTCGTGCTGCTGGTCGGTGCGCTGTGCATCAGCATCTGGCGCGGCGCGCCGGCGGCCGCGCCCGCAACCGCGAATCCCGGCTTCGGCATCTCGGCGTTCTCGGCCACCTTCCTCAACCAGTACTGGCTGCACTTCGAGCTGACCTCGGTGCTGCTGCTGGCCGCGGTGGTGGCGGCGCTGGCCGTCATCCGCGTCAGCCGGCAGGCCAGCAACCCGACCGATCGACAGGTGCCCCATGGATAAGACCCAGCTCCTGCTCGGCCTGGCCGTGGCCCTGTTCGCGCTGGGCCTGCTGGGCGTGATCATCCGGCGCAACGTGCTGGTGATGCTGATGTGCCTGGAGCTGATGCTCAACGGCGTCATCCTCAGCCTGGTGGCCTTCGCCCAGCAGACCGCCAGCAGCGTCGGCGCGGTGCTGGTGTTCCTGATCTTCGTGGTGGCCACGGCCGAGATTGCGCTGGCCATTCCCATCGTGCTGCTGCTCGTGCGCGACAAGCGCACGCTCGACCTCGGCGCCTACAGCGACCTGAAGGGCTGACCGTGCTCACCCTCATCGTTCTGCTTCCCCTGCTGGGCTTCGTGCTCAACGGCGTGCTCGCCACGCAACTCGGCGGTGGCCTTCTGCCCCGAGGCCGCCACATTGCGGCGACCGCCCCCCAAGGGGGTCCGGTCGACTTGGGGCGGCCCGGCGACGACCCGATCGTCGGCAAACCCTTCGTCATCGTGGTGGGCTGCGGCCTGCCGCTGCTGTCGTTCGCGCTGGTGGTGCAGTCGCTGCTGGCGCTGCAGGCCGGCGGCTGGGCGCCGCTGGTCGAGGTGGCCTACCGCTGGGCCCTGATCGGCGACCGCGTGTTCGAGATCGCCTTCTACTTCGACCGGCTGACCGCGGTGATGGCGCTGATCGTCACCGGTGTGGGTTCGGTGATCCACATCTACTCGGTCGGCTACATGGCGCACGACAAGAGTTTCGGCCGGTTCTTCGCCTACCTGAACCTGTTCCTGTTCTTCATGCTGCTGCTGGTGCTGGGGCGCTCGCTGCTGGTGCTGTTCGTGGGCTGGGAAGGTGTGGGGCTGGCCAGCTACCTGCTGATCGGTTTCTGGTTCGACGACCTGGCCAACGCGCGCGCCGGCAAGAAGGCCTTCATCACCAACCGCATCGGCGATGCCGGCTTCCTGCTGGGCATGTTCCTGCTGTTCCACGCACTGGGCACGCTGGACATGGACCGCATCAACACCGCCTTCGCCTTCAGCGGCAGCGCGGCGCCGGCGGTCAGCGCCAGCCTGGTGGGCATCCTGCTGTTCATCGGCGCCACCGGCAAATCGGCGCAGATCCCCTTGCACGTGTGGTTGCCCGATGCGATGGCCGGCCCCACGCCGGTCTCGGCGCTGATCCATGCGGCCACGATGGTGACCGCCGGCGTCTACCTGGTGGCGCGGATGTCGGGCATCTACCTGCACGCCCCCGAGGCCTCGGCGGTGATCGCCACCGTTGGCGTCGCCACCGCCTTCTTCGCCGCCACCGTGGCGCTGGTGCAGACCGACATCAAGAAGGTGCTGGCCTATTCCACCGTCTCGCAGCTGGGCTTCATGTTCCTGGCGCTGGGCGTGGGCGCCTACGGCGTGGCGATCTTCCACGTGGTGACGCATGCCTTCTTCAAGGCCTGTTTGTTTCTGGGCGCCGGCAGCGTGATCCATGCGCTGGGCGGCGAGCAGGACGTGCGCAAGATGGGTGGCCTGGCCAAGCGCATCCCGATCACCTTCATCACCTTCGCGGTGGCCACCGCGGCCATCGCCGGCATTCCGCCGCTGGCGGGTTTCTTCTCCAAGGACGAGATCCTCTGGTACGCCTTTGCCAGCACCCGCGGTGGCTCGCCGATCCTGTGGTTCGTGGCGGCAGCCACTGCATTGATGACCGCCTTCTACATGTTCCGCCTGCTGTGGCTCACCTTCCTCGGCCCATCACGCATGACGCACGAGGTCGAGCACCATGTGCACGAATCCCCGCTGTCGATGACCGGCGTGCTGATGCTGCTGGCGCTGCTGTCGGCGGTGGGCGGCTTCCTCGCGCTGCCGCACTTCCTGGAGCCGCAACTGCCGCTGCCCGCCGTCGACGCCCACCTGCACCACTTCGAGCGACCGCTGCTGGTGTTGTCGGTGGTGCTGGCGCTGGCCGGGCTGGCGGGTGCCGCCTTCCTGTACGGCGGACCACCGGCACGCGCCCAGGCGCTGCGCGAGCGTTTTGCCGGCCTGCACCGCCTGCTGTCCGGCAAGTACTTCATCGACGAGTTGTACGAGCGCTTCATCCACAGCCCGCTGGTGTGGGTGTCCGACCGGGTCTTCCTGCGGCTGGGTGACCGGCGGTTGCTGGACGGCACGCTCAACGGCCTGGCCGCGCTGGGCCAGCGCGGTGCCGGCCTGCTCGGTCGCGTGCAGACGGGCCAGTTGCACTGGTATGCGGGGTTGGTGCTGATGGGTCTGATCGGCGCGCTGTTGTGGAGCTGGCGTCATGCTTGAAGCCGTCGCTCTGAATGGGGTGCTGTTCCTGCCGGTGCTGGGCATCGCCCTGCTGCTGGTGCTGCCGGCCAACCACGATGCGCTGGTGCGCCGCGTCACGCTGGGCGTGATGCTGCTGCAGTTCGTCATCACCGCGTGGCTGTACGCGCGCTTCGCCAGCGGCGTGGCGGGCCTGCAGTTCGAGACCCGCCTGCCCTGGATCGGCGCCTGGGGCGTGCATTACCAGATCGGGCTGGACGGCTACAACATCCTGCTGGTGATGCTCACCGCCTTCCTCGGGCCGCTGGTCACCGCGGGCGCCTTCAGCGCGATCCAGAAGGACGTCAAACTCTTCTACACGATGGTGCTGTTCATCCAGTTCGCGATGATGGGCACCTTCCTGGCGCAGGACCTGTTCCTGTTCTACGTGTTCTGGGAAACCATGCTGATCCCGATGTTCCTGATGATCGGCATCTGGGGCGGCGAGCGGCGCATCTACGCCACGATCAAGTTCTTCCTCTACACGGCCTTCGGCAGCATCCTGATGCTGGCCGCGGTCATCTACCTGGTGTGGTCGCTGCAGACCACCACCGGCGTCACCTCGTTCGCCTTCGCCGACCTGGTCAAGGCCCGGCTGCCGCTGGACGTGCAGACCTGGCTGCTGGCGGCCTTCGCGATGAGCTTCGCGATCAAGGTGCCGATGGTGCCGCTGCACACCTGGCTGCCCGACGCCCACGTCGAGGCACCCACCGCGGGCTCGGTGATCCTGGCCGGCGTGCTGCTGAAGATGGGCACCTACGGCTTCATGAAGCTGGGCTTCCCGCTGTTCCCCGATGCCACCCACCTGTTCACGCCGGTGCTGATGACGCTGTCGGTGGTCAGCATCGTCTACGGCGCCTGCCTGGCGCTGGTGCAGGACGACATCAAGAAGATCATCGCCTACTCGTCGATCAGCCACCTGGGCTACGTGATGCTGGGGCTGCTGAGCCTGGAGCTGACCGGCATCCAGGGCGCGGTGATCCAGATGGTGAGCCACGGTCTGGTCGCGGCCGGCCTGTTCCTGATGGTCGGCATGGTCTACGAGCGCTGCCACACCCGCGAGCTGGCGGCCTACGGCGGGCTGGCCAAGCTGGTGCCGGTGTACTCGGTGTTCTTCATGATCCTCACGCTGGCCTCGGTGGGCCTGCCCACCACCAGCGGCTTCACCGGTGAGTTCCTGGTGCTGCTGGGTGCCTTCACCGGCGGCTGGTCGCAGCACCTGGCCGGCAACAACCTGCCGCTGGTGCTGGCGGGCATTTCGGTCACCGGCGTGGTGCTGGGCGCGCTGTACATGCTGCGCTTTGCGCTCGGCTTCCTGTTCGGCGCGGCCAAGGCCCCGCACCTGGCCGAGCATGGCCTGGCCGACCTGGTCGGGCGCGAGAAGACCATCCTGGCCCTGATCGTGGTGGCCGTGTTCGCGCTGGGCCTGTTCCCCGACAGCGCGCTGCGCAAGACCGAAGCGGCCGCCAAGTCCTTCCAGCAATTGGTGGCCACACCGCGACTGCCCGGGGGCACGCCATGAACAGCAGCACCGTGTTCACCGCCATGCTGCCCGAGCACCTGCTGCTGCTGGGCATGGTGGTGCTGATCGTCATCGAGATCGCCGGACGCGGCCAGCGCGCCGCACTGGCGGTGGCATTGGCTGCCGTGGCCGCGGCCGCCGCGGTGGCCGCCGGCCTGTCGATCAGCGGCTACACCGCTGCACCGTTCGCCGGCCACTTCTCGGTCGATCCGGCCACGCTGATGGCCAAGGCCATCGTGCTGGCGCTGGCGCTGCCGGTGCTGCTGATGTCGCGCGACGACTTCAGCGGCGTCGAGTTCCCCATCCTGCTGCTGTCGTCGCTGTACGGCGCCTGCCTGATGCAGTCGGCCGACAGCTTCCTCACGCTGTTCCTGGGCCTGGAGATCCTCTCGCTGCCGGTCTACGTGCTGGTGCTGCTGGCCTACCGCCGGCCACAAAGCGCCGAGGCCGCGCTGAAGTACCTGGTGCTCGGTGGCACCGCCTCGGCCATGCTGCTGATGGGCGTCTCGCTGCTGTACGGCAGCACCGGCACGATGGGCATCATCAACTTCAGCGCGGCCCTCGGTTCCGCCGATGCGATGGCCCGCGCCGCGGTGGTGCTGGTGCTGCTGGCTTTCTTCCTGAAGGGCGCGATCGTGCCCTTCCATGCCTGGGCGCCCGACGCCTACGAAGCCGCCAGCGTGCCCGTCACCGCCTACATGGCCGTGATCGTCAAGGCCGCCGTGCTGCTGGCCGTGGTGCGACTGTTCGGCCAGGCCACGCTGGCCTCGCCGATGCTGGAGCTGGTGGCGGTGCTGCCGCTGCTGTCCATCGTCTGGGGCAACCTGGCGGCGATGCGCCAGGCCAGCCTGCGCCGCATGATCGCCTACAGCTCGATCGCGCATGCCGGTTACCTGTTCTACGCGCTGCTCGGCGCGCCGGCCGGCCGGCTGCAGGCGGTCTCCTTCTACCTGCTGGCCTACGGCCTGCTGAACCTGCTGGTGTTCGCCGCCCTGCCACCGGCCGCCGACGACAGCCAGCGCGATCGGCTGGATCACCTGAAGGGCCTGTTCCACCGCTCGCCGTTCGCCGCGCTGATGATCGGCATCGCCATGCTGTCGCTGGCCGGCATCCCGCCCTTCCCCGGCTTCGTCGCCAAGTTCCTGATCTTCAAGAACGTCATCGCCGCCGGTCATGTGGGCTACGCGGTGCTGGGCCTGGTGGGCAGCTACCTGGGCATCTACTTCTACCTGCGCGTGATCCAGTTCATGTTCATGAGCGTGGACGCGCCGGCCGTCGATGGCGGCAGCCCCACTACCGCGGCACGGCGCCTGGCCGTGGTCGCCAGCGTGGCCTGCCTGCTGGCGATGCTGGGGGTGTCGGTGTTTCCGGGCTGGGTGATCGCCGGGCTCTGAACGACCGGGCCTGAAGAAGCCCTGCGCCGCGCCGGCGGCCTGGCGCCGCCTCATCCAGGCGGGCCTGGCCCGCGCCGAAGGCTCAGGTGCCCGCGAGCTTGGCTTCGGTGGCGTACATGTCGACCAGTTGCACGCGCGACGCACGCAGCCGCTCCGACACCACGCTCAGCAGCTTCAACATGAAGGCCATGCCGAAGGCCGGGTCGTCCTTGAAGGCGGCCAGCAGCTCCTCGCCCTCGAAGGCCAGTGCCGTCACGCCATCCAGCGCACGCGCCTGAAAGTGCTTGCCCGTGTGCGGCAGCAGGGCCGACCAGTCGAACACATCGCCGGCATGCAAGGTCTGCACCCGCAGCAGCCGGCCCGGCGTCTGCAGTTCCAGCGCCACCATGCCCTCGCCCAGCAGGTAGAGCACCGAGTAGTCGTCGCCCTCGTGGAAGATCACCTGGCCGGCGTCGAAGTGCACCTGCTTGGCCAGGCCGGCCAGCCGATCGACATGCGCGGGCTTGAAATCGGCAACGAAGGGGTGCTGACTGAGCACCTTCTGCAGGGTAGCGGTCATGAAAACTCTCCAGAGGCAAAGCGTGCGCCATTTTGCGCGCCGCGGCCGCGCTTGGCACTGTGGCGTGAGCGCCATGCGCCGCCAAACAACGCGGCTTTACCTGGATCAAGCTTGCTGTCGATGGGCGCAACCCCGGGTCCCCAAACGGTGCGTTGCACCTAGACTGGGCGGCACAATCACCATCGACGCTCACGCGATGGCACAAGGAGACCACAGTGCAACTGACGCACGCCGCTGGCGCGGCCTATTTCCACAAGGTTGTCGACTGCCAGTGGGCTTGTCCGGCCCACACGCCCGTGCCCGAGTACATCCGCCTGATCGGGCAAGGCCGCTACAGCGATGCCTACATGATCAACTGGGTGTCGAACGTGTTTCCCGGCGTGCTGGGCCGCACCTGCGACCGGCCCTGTGAGCCGGCCTGCCGCCGCAGCCGCGTCGAAGAGAACAACGGCAGCACGCCGGAGCCAGTGGCCATCTGCCGCCTCAAGCGCGTGGCGGCCGACTACAAGGACGACGTCAAGTCGCGCATGCCCGCCATCGCGCCCTTCAACGGCAAGCGGGTGGCCTGCATCGGGGCCGGGCCCTCGTCGCTGACGGTCGCCCGCGACCTGGCGCCCCTGGGCTACGAGGTCACCGTGTTCGACGGCGAGGCCAAGGCCGGCGGCTTCATCCGCACCCAGATCCCGCGCTTCCGTCTGCCCGAGGAGGTGATCGACGAAGAGACCGGCTACATCCTCGACCTGGGCGTCAAGTTCAACAGCGGGCAGCGCATCGACTCGATGAACGCGCTGCTGGGCCAGGGTTTCGATGCGGTGTTCGTGGGTTGCGGTGCGCCGCGTGGGCGTGATCTCGACCTGCCCGGCCGGCAGGAGGCCGCCGCGCAGATCCACATCGGCATCGACTGGCTGGCCTCGGTGTCGTTCGGCCACATCAGCAGCGTGGGCCGGCGCGTCATCGTGCTGGGCGGTGGCAACACCGCGATGGGCTGCTGCCGCTCGGCCCGGCGCCTGGGCGGCCAGGATGTGAAGGTCATCGTGCGCAGCGGCTTCGACGAGATGAAGGCCTCGCCCTGGGAGAAGGAAGACGCGCTGCACGAAGGCATCCCCATCCTCAACTTCCACGTGCCCAAGCGCTTCGAGCACGAGGGTGGCCGCCTCACCGGCATGACCTTCGAGATCGTCGAGGCGCAGTACGACGCCAAGGGCAGGCGCAGCCTGGTGCCCACGGGTGCACCCGACGTCTTCGTGCCCTGCGACACCGTGCTGGTGGCGGTGGGGCAGGAGAACGCCTTCCCGTGGATCGAGGCCGATTGCGGCATCGAGTTCGACCGCTGGGGCCTGCCGGTGCTCAAGGCCGACACCTTCCAGTCGACCGTGCCGCGGGTGTTCTTCGGCGGCGACGCGGCCTACGGCCCCAAGAACATCATCACCGCGGTGGCGCTTGGCCACGAGGCGGGGGTGTCGATCGACCGCTTCGTCCACGGCGAAGACCCGGCGCGCCGACCACCGCCGATGACCCACCTGATGTCGCAGAAGATGGGCATCCACGAGTGGAGTTACCACAACGACGTGTCCGAAGACGTGCGCTCCAAGGTGCCCTGGGCGGCGGCCGAGAAGGCGCTGGCCAGCATCCGCGTCGAGGTGGAGCTCGGCTTCGACGCCGCCACCGCCTTCAAGGAGGCCGAGCGCTGCCTGAACTGCGACGTGCAGACCGTCTTCAACCGCGACACCTGCATCGAGTGCGATGCCTGCGTCGACATCTGCCCGATGGACTGCATCACCTTCACCCCGGTGGGCCACGAGGCCGACGAGGCCAATGTGCGTCAGCGCCTGAAGGCCCCCGCCACCAACCTGACGCAGGACCTGTACGTGTCCACCGAGCTCAAGAGCGGCCGCGCGATGGTCAAGGACGAGGACGTCTGCCTGCACTGCGGCCTGTGCGCCGAGCGCTGCCCCACCGGCGCCTGGGACATGCAGAAGTTCCTGCTCAACACCACGCAAGCCGGCAAGCGCTGCCGTGACAAGGAGTTCGCATGAAGCGCATCGAAGCGGTCAACGATTTCGTCATCAAGTTCGCCAACGTCAACGGCTCGGGCTCGGCCTCGGCCAACGAGCTGTTCGCCAAGGCGGTGATGCGCATGGGCGTGCCGGTCAGCCCGCGCAACATCTTTCCCAGCAACATCCAGGGCATGCCCACCTGGTACGAGGCCCGGGTGTGCGAGCAGGGCTACCACGGACGGCGCGGCGGCGTGGACATGATGGTGGCGATGAACCCGCAGACCTGGGCAGCCGACCTGGCCGAGATCGAGCCCGGCGGCTACCTGCTCTACGACAGCACCCGCCCGATGCCGAGCTCGGCCCTGCGCGACGACGTGCACGTGATCCCGGTGCCGCTGACCGAGATCGCCAACAACGCCTACGAAGACCCGCGCCAGCGCCAGCTGTTCAAGAACATCATCTACGTGGGCGTGCTGTCGGTGCTGCTCGACATGGACCCCGGCGTGTTCGAGAAGCTGTTCGCCGAGCAGTACCGCGGCAAGGAGCGCCTGCTCGATGCCAACGTGCAGGCGCTGCGGCTGGGCCGCGACCACGCGATGTCGCAGCTGCAATGGCCGCTGGGCATCCGCGTGCAACGCGCCGACAAGGTGGGCGACCAGATCTTCACCGACGGCAACAGCGCCGCGGCGCTGGGCTGCATCTACGGCGGCGCCACGGTGGCGGCCTGGTACCCGATCACGCCCTCGTCGTCGGTGCCCGAGGCCTTCCAGAAGTACTGCGAGAAGTACCGCATCGACCCCGCGACCGGCACGCACCGCTTCGCCATCGTGCAGGCCGAGGACGAACTGGCCTCGATCGGCATGGTGGTGGGTGCCGGCTGGAACGGCGCCCGCGCCTTCACCGCCACCTCGGGGCCGGGCGTGTCGCTGATGACCGAGTTCATCGGCCTGGCCTACTTTGCCGAGATCCCCTGCACCATCATCAACGTGCAGCGCGGCGGGCCGTCCACCGGCATGCCCACGCGCACGCAGCAGTCCGACCTGATCGCCTGCGCCTACGCCTCGCACGGTGACACCAAGCATGTGATGCTGTTCCCGCAGGACCCGCACGAATGCTTCGAGCAGGCCGCCGCCGCGCTCGACCTGGCCGACCGGCTGCAGACGCCGATCTTCCTGATGACCGACCTGGACATCGGCATGAACCAGCGCCTGTCCAAGCCCTTCGTCTGGGACGACGCCCGCAGCTACGACCGCGGCAAGGTGATGACCGCCGCCGAGCTGGAGGCCGGCAAGGACTTCGGCCGCTACAAGGACGTGGACGGCGACGGCATCCCCTGGCGCACGCTGCCCGGCACGCACCCCAGCAAGGGCGCGTTCTTCACCCGCGGCACCACGCGCAACCCCTATGCGCAGTACTCCGAGCGCGGGCCCGACTACATCTACAACATGGAGCGGCTGCTGAAGAAGTTCGCCACCGCGGCCACCCTGGTGCCGCAGCCGCTGGTACGCGCGGCGCAACAGCCCACGCGCAGCGGGGTGATCTACTTCGGCTCGACCAGCCCGGCCATGCGCGAGGCGCTGGACGTGCTCGAGGTCGACGGCGTGCACCTCGACGCCATGCGCCTGCGGGCATTCCCGTTCCCGGCGTCGGTGGCCGAGTTCATCGCCGCCCACGACCGCGTGTTCGTGGTCGAGCAGAACCGCGACGCCCAGATGCACCAGCTGCTGGTCAACGAGCTGCAGATCGACCCGGCCCGCCTGGTCCGCGTCTTGCATTACGACGGCACGCCGATCACCGCCCGCTTCATCGCCGGCGCCATCCGCAAGAGCCTTGCCACCACCGTCAAGGAGCCGGCATGAACCCCCACGCTCACCTTCGTTCGCTGCCACCCGAGGGGGCGCGACTCTCCTTTGAGACGGCTCGGCAGGAGACCCCATGACCTTCATCACCAAGCCCCGCCTGCACCACCCCACCCTGCAGCCCAACAAGGTGGGCTACACCCGGCGGGATTACGAGGGCCGCATCTCCACGCTGTGCGCCGGTTGCGGGCACGACAGCATCTCGGGGGCCATCATCCAGGCCTGCTGGGAGCTCGACATCGAGCCGCACCGCGTGGCCAAGCTCTCGGGCATCGGCTGCAGCAGCAAGACGCCCGACTACTTCCTGGGCGCCAGCCATGGCTTCAACACGGTGCACGGGCGCATGCCCTCGGTGGCCACCGGCGCCAACCTGGCCAACCGCGAGCTGCTGTACCTCGGCGTCTCGGGCGACGGCGATTCCGCCTCCATCGGGCTGGGCCAGTTCGCCAACGCCATGCGGCGCGGCGTGCGGCTGGCCTACATCGTCGAGAACAACGGCGTCTACGGCCTCACCAAGGGCCAGTTCTCGGCCACCGCCGACCGCGGCTCCAAGAGCAAGAAGGGCGTGATCAACAGCGACTCGCCGGTCGACCTGGTGGGCATTGCGCTGCAACTGGGCGCCACC
>JAURXG010000650.1 GCA_030654555.1 Aquabacterium sp. | reverse complement strand
GGAGCTTCTGGATGATGACCATCGGCAT
Organism: Aquabacterium sp.; assembly: GCA_030654555.1. GTDB lineage: Bacteria > Pseudomonadota > Gammaproteobacteria > Burkholderiales > Burkholderiaceae_C > Pseudaquabacterium. Next base: position 2,242 of record JAURXG010000650.1, on the reverse strand, counting down.
GGCCGTGATGGTGCTGGCGCTCACCGGCGCCGGCGTGCTGCAGGTGTGGCTGCAGCGCATGCCCGCCGAAGGCGCGATGGGCTTCATGGCCACGCAGGACCAGTTGCGCTTCTTCTACTGGATCCGCGTCGGCGGCGGCGTGATGTTCCTGCTCGGCCTGCTGGTGTACCTGGCCAGCTTCTTCATCGGCCCGGCGGCCGACGAGCGCGAGCTGGACCTCAACGCCCGGCTGCGGGCGGCGTGAGGCAGCCATCATGGAAATGACCAGTGCCCGGCAGCTGGCGGCCACGCCCTATTACGCCGAGCAGGGCGCCGAGTGCGCGCTGTTCGAGCAGGCCCACGCCGCACGCCTGCCGCTGCTGATCAAGGGCCCCACCGGCTGCGGCAAGACGCGGCTGGTCGAGCACATGGCGGCGCGCCTGGGCCGCCCGCTGATCACCGTCAGCTGCCACGACGACCTGAGCGCGGCCGACCTGGTGGGCCGCCACCTGATCAGCGGCGGCGACACGCTGTGGAGCGACGGCCCGCTGACCCGGGCGGTGCGCGAAGGCGCCATCTGCTACCTCGACGAGGTGGTCGAGGCGCGCAAGGACACCACCGTGGTGCTGCACCCGCTGGCCGACGACCGGCGCGTGCTGCCGGTCGAACGCACCGGCGAGCTGCTGCACGCCGCGCCCGGCTTCATGCTGGTGATCAGCTACAACCCCGGCTACCAGAACCTGCTGAAGGGCCTGAAGCCCAGTACCCGCCAGCGCTTCGTGGCGCTGACGCTGGGCTACCCCCAGGCTGCGGTCGAGCGCGCCATCGTGCAGGCCGAGAGCGGCTGCAGCGCGGCCACCGCCGCACAGCTGGTGCAGCTGGCGCAGGCGCTGCGCCGGCTCACCGAGCACGATCTGGAAGAGACCGCCAGCACCCGGCTGCTGGTGATGGCCGCCCGGTTGGTGGCCGCCGGCATGGGGCTGACCATGGCCTGCAACGCCGCCATCGTCGATGCGCTGACCGACGACGCCGACACCGCCGCGGCGCTGGCCGAGGTGGTGCGCGCGGTCGTGGGTGCGGAGTGAGCATGGCGGCTGAACGCGCGGCGGTGCTGTTGCAGGCCGCCCCCAGCCCCGAGCTGCGCCGCCTGGCGCGGCTGCAACGGCTGCGGCGTGTGCTGCAGGCGGGCTTCTTCGGGCTGTTTCTCGCCGCGCCGGCGCTGAACCTGCTGCGCTTCGACCTGACCGAGACCCAGCTGTGGGTGCTGGGCTTCCGCTGGCACCTGGGCATCGACGCCTTCCAAAGCGGCGAGACCACCGCCACGCAGGCCGCGCTAGCCATCATCGGCCGCGGCATCCTGCCGGCGCTGGCGCTGGTGGCCGCCTTCATGACCGTGGCCTACAAGTACGGCCGGTTGTACTGCGGCTGGCTGTGCCCGCACTTCTCGCTGGTGGAGTCGCTCAACGACCTGCTGCACCGCGCCACCGGCAAGCTCAGCCTGTGGGACCGCCACGCCACGCCGCGCGCCGGGCGCCAGCCGCGCAAGCGCTGGTGGCCGCTGTTCGTGCTCAGCTGCGCGGTGTTCGGCTTCCTCTGGGCGATCACGCTGCTGACCTACCTGCTGCCGCCGGCGGTGGTGTGGGGCAACCTGGTGGCCGGCACGCTGACGCCCAACCAGGCGCGCTTCATCGTCATCGGCAGCGCGGTGTTCACCGCCGAGTTCCTGTTCGCGCGGCACCTGTTCTGCCGCTTCGGTTGCGCGGTAGGCCTGTTCCAGAGCCTGGCCTGGATGGCCAACCCCAAGGGCCTGGTGATCGCCTTCGACCGCAACCGCGCGCGCGATTGCCGCAGCTGCAGCACCGAAAAGTCGCCCGACGGCGTGGCCTGCGACCATGCCTGCCCGATGCGGCTGGCACCGCGCAACATCAAACGCATGATGTTCGCCTGCGTGCAGTGCGGCCAGTGCATCACCGAATGCGACAGCTCGCACGCCGCCCAGCAGCGCGCGCCCAACCTCGAATGGAAGGTGGGGCTCGATGCGGTGAAAGAGACCCTGCGCCAGCGCCGCGAGGACCACTGACATGGAAGAGTGGATCGGCGAGCGCTGGCACCGCCTCGTCACCCGGGCGGCCGATGGCGGCCATGCCACGCAGGCGGTGGCGCTGCCGGCGGTGCAACGCGCCGCGGGCCTGCTGTTCCATGCCGCCGGCGGTGCGGCGGGCGTGCGCGTGGTGCCGGCGGGGCTGGCGCGGGTGGCGGTGGT
>JAURXG010000648.1 GCA_030654555.1 Aquabacterium sp. | reverse complement strand
ATGGCTGCGCTTGACGGTGCGCCGCGACGGCAAGACGCACTTCATGGAGTTCAAGCAGGGCATTCCGCAAGACCGTCTGGTCGAAATGCGCGACGGCTTCGAGATCTCGCCGATGCGCATCACTGGCGACACCGAAAAGCGTGGCACCGAGGTGCACTTTTTGCCCGATCTGGAAATCTTCTCGAACATCGATTTCCACTACGACATCATCGCCAAGAAGCTGCGCGAGCTGAGCTTCCTGAACAACGGCGTGAAGATCCGCCTGGTCGACGAGCGCAACGGCAAGGAAGACAACTTCGCCTTCGCCGGCGGCGTGCGCGGCTTCGTGCAGTTCATCAACACCGGCAAGAAGGTGCTGCATCCCAACGTCTTCCACGCCGCGGGCGACAAGCTCAGCGACAACAACACCAACGTCGGTGTCGAAGTGGCGATGCAGTGGAACGACGGCTACAACGAGAACGTGCTGTGCTTCACCAACAACATCCCGCAGCGTGACGGTGGCACCCACCTGACCGGCCTGCGCGCGGCGATGACGCGGGTGATCAACAAGTACATCGACGACAACGAGCTGGCCAAGAAGGCCAAGGTCGAGATCGCCGGCGACGACATGCGCGAAGGCCTGGCCTGCGTGGTCAGCGTGAAGGTGCCCGAGCCCAAGTTCAGCAGCCAGACCAAGGACAAGCTGGTCTCGAGCGAAGTACGCGGCCCGGTCGAGGAGATCGTCAGCAAGCTGCTGACGGATTGGCTCCTCGAAAACCCCCTCGACGCCAAGATCATCTGCGGCAAGATCGTGGAGGCCGCGCGTGCCCGCGAGGCGGCGCGCAAAGCGCGCGAGATGACCCGCCGCAAGGGCGTGCTCGACGGCATGGGCCTGCCCGGCAAGCTGGCCGACTGCCAGGAGAAGGACCCGGCGCTGTGCGAGATCTACATCGTCGAGGGCGACTCGGCCGGCGGCAGCGCCAAGCAGGGGCGTGACCGCAAGTTCCAGGCGATCCTGCCGCTGCGCGGCAAGATCCTGAACGTGGAGAAAGCACGCTACGAAAAGCTGTTGTCGAGTGACAGCATCGTCACGCTGATCACCGCGCTGGGCACCAGCATCGGCAGCGAAGAGTTCAACCTCGACAAGCTGCGCTACCACCGCATCATCATCATGACCGACGCCGACGTGGACGGCGCGCACATCCGCACGCTGCTGCTGACCTTCTTCTACCGGCAGATGCCGGTGCTGGTGGAGCGCGGCCACATCTACATCGCCCAGCCGCCGCTGTACAAGGTGAAGGTGGGCAAACACGAGCAGTACCTGAAGGACGGCCCCGAGCTGGACAACTTCTTGCTGAAGGTGGCGCTGGAAGGCGCGGTGGT
>JAURXG010000645.1 GCA_030654555.1 Aquabacterium sp. | reverse complement strand
CCGGCAGGCAGTAGTAGTGCGGCCGCAAGCCCCCCAGGAAGATGGCGTTGCGGTTGTAGAGCAGGTGGTGGGCGGTGATGGTGGCCGCGGTGAAGGGCCCGGCCTCGGCCACGTACTGCGCCGCCTCCTGCGTGGTGATGTGCTCGAACACCACCTTCAGCTCGGGAAAGTCGGCGCGCAGCGGCCGCATCACCCGATCGATGAACACCGCCTCGCGGTCGAACAGGTCGACCGCCGGGTCGGTCACCTCGCCGTGCACCAGCAGCTTGAGGCCGGCGCGCTGCATCGCCTCGAGCACCGGGTAGGTCTTGCGCAGGTCGGTGACGCCGGCGTCGCTGTTGGTGGTGGCGCCGGCCGGGTAGAGCTTGAGCGCCACCACGCCGGCCTCGGCCGCCCGCGTGATCTCGTCGACCGGCAGGTTGTCGGTGAGGTACAGCGTCATCAGCGGCGTGAAGGCCAGCCCGGCGGGCACCGCCGCGGCGATGCGATCGCGGTAGGCCGCGGCGGCCGCCGCCGTGGTGATCGGCGGGCGCAGGTTGGGCATGATGATCGCGCGGGCGAACTGCCGCGCGGTGGCCGGCACCACCGCCGCCATGGCGGCGCCATCGCGCACATGCAGGTGCCAGTCGTCGGGCCGGGTGAGGGTGAGGGTGTCGGTCATGGCCGGATTTTGGCACCCGGCATGCGCCGCGCGCCCAGGGCCATGCCCGCCCCGCATGACCCCATGCTACGTAGAAGCGCCATGTTGAGCACGGTTCTTGCGTCGCTACACTCCGGCACGCTCGGCGAGGGGCTTCCCCCCGCCAACGGCGCTTTGACACCCCCAGGAGCCAACTTCCATGACATCGATGACCGCCAAATCCCTGTTTGCCACCGCCTGTGCCACTGCCGTGCTGGCCATCACCGCGCTGCCCGCGCAGGCCGGCAAGACCGTCGACGCGATCAAGGCCCGCGGCCAGCTGATCTGCGGCGTCAACACCGGCCTGGCCGGCTTCTCCGCGGCCGACAGCCAGGGCAACTGGTCGGGCCTGGACGTCGACGTCTGCAAGGCCATCGCCGCGGCGATGCTGGGCGACGCCAGCAAGGTCAAGTACGTGCCGCTCAACGCGCAGCAGCGGTTCACCGCGCTGCAGTCCGGCGAGATCGACATCCTCTCGCGCAACACCACCTGGACGCTGACCCGCGACGCCTCGCTGGGCATGCACTTCACCGGCACCACCTACTACGACGGCCAGGGCTTCATGGTGCCGGCCAAGGGCAAGATCAAGAGCGCCAAGCAGCTGAAGGGCGCCACGGTGTGCGTGCAATCGGGGACCACCACCGAGAAGAACCTGACCGACTTCTCGCGCGCCAACGGCCTGAACATCAAGCCGGTGGTGTTCGAGAAGCAGGAAGCCTCGACCAGCGCCTATTTCTCGGGCCGCTGCCAGGCCTTCACCACCGACGCCTCGGGCCTGGCCTCGATCCGGGCCAAAGAAGCCAAGGTGCCGGCCGACCACGTGATCCTGCCCGACCTGATCTCCAAAGAGCCGCTGGGCCCGATGATCCGCCGCGGCGATGA
>JAURXG010000638.1 GCA_030654555.1 Aquabacterium sp. | reverse complement strand
GCGCAGTACACCATGCAGGCACCGTCGAGCACGCGCATCGAGCGCTCGACCTCGATCGTGAAGTCGACGTGCCCGGGGGTGTCGATGATGGTGATGCGGTGCTCGGGAAAGCCCAGCTCCATGCCCTTCCAGAAGCAGGTGGTGGCCGCCGAGGTGATGGTGATGCCGCGCTCCTGCTCCTGCTCCATCCAGTCCATCGTGGCGGCGCCGTCGTGCACTTCGCCGATCTTGTGGTTCACACCGGTGTAGAACAGGATGCGCTCGGTCGTCGTGGTCTTGCCGGCGTCGATGTGCGCGGAAATACCAATGTTGCGGTAGCGCTCGATGGGGGTCTGGCGGGCCATGGTGTCACTCCAAATACAGGGGCCGCCCTCGGGTCAGTGATAACCCGGATGGGGCGGCCGGAAAGGCTTGAGGGGTAGGGCTTAGAAGCGGAAGTGCGAGAACGCCTTGTTGGCTTCGGCCATGCGGTGCACTTCGTCGCGCTTCTTCATGGCGCCGCCGCGGCCTTCACTGGCCTCCAGCAACTCGTTGGCCAGACGGGCGGCCATCGACTTCTCGCCGCGCTTGCGGGCCGACTCCTTCAACCAGCGCATGGCCAGGGCCATCCGGCGCACGGGGCGAACTTCCACGGGAACTTGGTAGTTCGCACCGCCGACGCGGCGGGACTTGACTTCGACCATCGGCTTGATGTTGTTGATGGCGACCATGAAGATCTCCAGCGGATCCTTGCCGGCCTTCTTCTCGACCTGCTCGAGCGCACCGTAGATGATGCGCTCGGCGATGGCCTTCTTGCCCGACTCCATGATGACGTTCATGAACTTGGACAGATCGACCGAACCGAACTTCGGGTCGGGCAGGATCTCGCGCTTGGGTACTTCGCGACGACGTGGCATTTCGATTCCTTTATCTGCTTCAGCGGGTGACCGGGCCGCCGCTCAGCCGACATGGCTGGTGGCCCGCACCGGAGAGGTCACGCAACAGACCTCTCGCTTACTCGGCGGCGCTCATGCGCCCACCGCAACAATCACGACACCAGCCTGACAGCCGATGGTGACAACCGCTTGAAGGACCCGAATTCGAGCCCCTCGATCTGACAGAAGCCGATCAGGCCTTCTTGGGACGCTTGGCGCCGTACTTGGAGCGCGACTGCTTGCGATCCTTGACGCCCTGCAGGTCGAGCGAACCACGCACGATGTGGTAGCGCACGCCGGGCAGGTCTTTGACCCGGCCGCCGCGCACCAGCACGACGCTGTGCTCTTGCAGGTTGTGGCCTTCGCCACCGATGTAGGAGATGATTTCGAAGCCGTTCGTCAGGCGAACCTTGGCGACCTTCCGCAGGGCGGAGTTCGGCTTCTTGGGCGTGGTGGTGTACACGCGGGTGCACACGCCACGGCGCTGCGGGCAATTCTGCATCGCAGGCGACTTGCTCTTGACGGCTTCGACCTCACGGCCTTGGCGCACGAGCTGGTTGATGGTTGGCATAGGTAACTTGTTCCCGTTTGAAGTCACGTGTCTTCGGCCGCCGCCCGAATAAGCACAAGCGGCGCCGCGCCTCGCAGATGCCTGAAGCACGCGAGGCACGACGCCACGAAGGTCATTCGAACGACGTTTCACCCAACGATGCGGGTGATGCAATGTGCCGAAAAGCCCTCGATTATATTCAAGTCGGGCTTGAGCCACAAGCCCGTCCTTTTCCTGCCCCCCTCGATGCCGCCTGCCGCGACCCGCCCTCATGCCCCCAACGCCTCCAGCGCCCATTGCCGCACCCGCCACCGACCCCGCCTGGGTGGTGGTGGACACCAACGCCTGGCTCGACCTGCTGCTGTTCAACGACCCGGGGGCGCAGCCGTTGCAGCGGGCGCTGCAGGCCGGTCGATTGCGCGCCGTGGCGACCGCGCCGATGCTCGATGAGCTGGCCGACGTGCTGACGCGGCCCTTTGTCGCCGACTGGCCGATCGCCGCCGTGCAGGTGCTGGCGCAGGCGCGGGTCCTGTGTCACCTCGTCGACGCCGTGCCCGTGCCCGACCGGCCGGCACCACGCTGCCGCGACCGGGACGACCAGAAGTTCATCGACCTGGCCTGGGCCTGGCCCGCGCACTGGCTGATCAGCCGCGACCGCGCGCTGCTGACGCTGGCGCGCCCGGCATCACCGCGTGGCTTGCACATCACCACGCCCGCGGGCTGGGCCGGCGCCTCGACGCCCGGATGCCCCACGACCGGCATGGCCGCATGAAAAAGGGCGGCCGAGGCCGCCCTTGAGGGAGTGTGGCGCCCGGCAGCCGCGCGAGCGCGGCCGCCGGTAGGCATCACGTCGCGCTGTTGTCGCCAGCCTCGGATGCGGCATCGACCGCCGCCATCTGCACGGCGGCCAGTTCCTCGGCCTCCTGCATGGCGATGGCGCGGCGCTCGGTCTCGTCCATCTCCTCCTTCACCTTGCGGGCCTGGTGGTAGGCCATGCCGGTGCCGGCGGGGATCAGACGGCCGACGATGACGTTTTCCTTCAGGCCACGCAGCTCGTCGCGCTTGCCCATGATGGCCGCTTCGGTCAGCACCCGCGTGGTCTCCTGGAAGGAGGCCGCGGAGATGAACGAGTCGGTCGACAGCGACGCCTTGGTGATGCCCAGCAGCACGTCGGCATAGGTGGCGGGCACCTTGTCCTCGCTGCGCAGGCGGTCGTTGGTGTCGAACAGCTCCGAGCGCTCGATCTGCTCGCCCACGATGTAGGTCGAATCGCCCGAGTTCGTGATCTGCACACGACGCAGCATCTGGCGCACGATCACCTCGATGTGCTTGTCGTGGATCTTCACGCCCAGCAGGCGGTAGACGGCCTGCACCTCGTCGACGATGTAGCGCGCCAGTTCCTCGACCCCCAGCAGGCGCAGGATGTCCTGCGGATCGGCCGAGCCGTCGACGATGAGCTCGCCCTTGTTGACCACCTGGCCTTCGTGCACCAGGATGTTCTTCTCCTTGGCCACCAGCTCTTCGTACTTGACGCCTTCGGGGTCTGTGATCTCCAGGCGAACCTTGCCCTTGGTCTCCTTGCCGAACGACACCGTGCCGGTCTTCTCGGCCAGGATGCCGA
>JAURXG010000630.1 GCA_030654555.1 Aquabacterium sp. | reverse complement strand
ACCACGATGCCGTAGCGCGCCAGGATGGCCAGCGCGTCGGCGCAGGTGCTGGCGTCGGGCACGGTGGGGCCACTGGCGATCACCGAGGGGTCGTCGCCCGGCACGTCGCTGATCAGCAGCGTGAGCACCCGCGCCGGCGCGCACAGCGCCGCCAGCCGCCCGCCCTTGATCGCCGAGAGGTGCTTGCGCACGGTGTTCATCTCGTCGATGGCCGCACCGCTCTTGAGCAGCGCGCTGTTGATGGCCTGCTTGTCCTCGAAGGCCAGGCCCGGCGCGGGCAGCGACAGCAGCGCCGAGCCGCCACCCGAGATCAGACACAGCACCAGGTCGTGCTCGGTCAGCCCGCGCGTCAGATCGACGATGCGCTGCGCCGCCTGGCGGCCGGCCTCGTCGGGCACCGGGTGGCGCGCCTCGACCACCTCGATGCGGCCGGGCCGGGCCCGGTAGGCCGGCGGCACATGGTCGTAGCGGGTCACCACCAGGCCCGACAGCGGCGCATCGGCCGGCCACAGCGCGTCCACCGCGGCGGCCATCGCGCCGCCGGCCTTGCCGGCGCCGAGCACCAAGGTGCGCCCGCGCGGCAGTGGCGGCAGGTGCGCGGCGATCACGTCGGCCGGCAATGCGCGCGCGACAGCGGCGGCGTACAGTGCACGCAGCAGGCCCGGCGGGTCGGCCACCGGTGCGGCAACGGGTGTGGCTTCGGGCGGGTGCGTATTCATGTGATGATTATTGAACGCCCTGCCCGCCTCGTCCCTGACCTGCCCGCCTGCCGACCATGCCCGCCGACCGCACGCTGCTGATCACCAACGCCGAGGTCATCGTCACGATGGACGAGACCCGGCGCGAACTGCGCGGCGCCAGCCTGAAGGTGCGCGGCCACCAGATCGAGGCGATCTGGCCCGCCGGCCAGCTGCCACCCGGCACCAGCGCCGACGAGGTGATCGATGCGCGCGGCCATGCCGTGCTGCCCGGGCTGGTGAACACGCACCACCACATGTTCCAGTCGCTGACGCGGGCCATTCCCGCGGCGCAGAACGCCGAGCTGTTCAGTTGGCTGAAGACGCTGTACCCGATCTGGGCCGGCCTCACGCCCGAGATGGTGCGGGTGAGCACCCAGGTGGCGATGGCCGAGTTGCTGCTGTCGGGCTGCACCACCAGCAGCGACCACCTCTACCTCTATCCCAACGGCGTGCGGCTGGACCACAGCATAGAGGCAGCACACCAGATCGGCATGCGCTTCCACGCCGCGCGCGGCAGCATGAGCGTGGGCGAGAGCGCCGGCGGCCTGCCGCCCGATGCGCTGGTCGAGGACGAGACCGCGATCCTCGAAGACACCCAGCAGCTGATCGAGACCCACCACGACCACGGCCGCTACGCGATGCTCCGGGTGGTGGCCGCGCCCTGCTCGCCGTTCTCGGTCAGCCCGGCGCTGATGCGGGAGTCGGCCGCGCTGGCGCGCTCGCTGGGCACCCGGCTGCACACCCACTTGGCCGAGAACGACCACGACATCGCCTACAGCCGCGCCCGCTTCAACATGACGCCGGCCGAATACGCCGAGAGCGTGGGCTGGCTGGGCGACGACGTGTGGCACGCGCACTGCGTCAAGCTCGACGCGGCCGGCATCAACCGCTTCGCCGCCACCGGCACCGGCGTGGCGCACTGCCCCTGCAGCAACATGCGGCTGGCCTCGGGCATCGCGCCGCTGCGCCGCCTGCTGGACGCCGGCGTGCCGGTGGGCCTGGGCGTGGATGGCAGCGCCAGCAACGACGGCGCGCACCTGCTGGGCGAAGCGCGCATGGCGATGCTGCTGGCGCGCGTGGGCCGCTCGCTCGAACCCGTCCGGGCGCCGGGCCGCCCCAAGCCGGGCAGGCCCCCCTCGGGGGGTGGGAGCGAAGCGACCCGGGGGCTGACGTTCGGTTGCGACGCCGGCCCGGCCGAGATGACCGCCCGCCACCTGCTCGAAGTGGCCACCCGTGGCGGCGCCCGGGTGCTGGGCCGCGACGACATCGGCCACCTGGCGCCGGGCATGGCCGCCGACCTGGCGCTGTTCGACCTGCGCGCGCTGGGCTTTGCCGGCGGCGCGGTGCACGACCCGGTGGCCGCGCTGCTGCTGTGCGCGCCGGCCAACGCGGCCTACACCGTCGTCAACGGCCGGGTGGTGGTGCGCGAGGGCCAGCTCGCCACCGTCGACCTGGGCCCGCTGATCGAACACCACAACCGCCTGGCGCTGCGCCTGGCCAACACCCCCGCTTGAGGAGACTGCTAGATGAAGATCGATTTCGTGTCCGACGTGTCGTGCCCCTGGTGCGCCGTCGGCCTGAATGCGCTGGAGCAGGCGCTGGCCCGCGTGGCCCCCGACATCCAGGCCACGCTGCACTTCCAGCCCTTCGAGCTGAACCCGCAGATGCCCGCCGAAGGGCAGGACATCGTCGAGCACCTGTCGGCCAAGTACGGCATCGACGCGCAGCAGATCGCCACCAATGCCGAGGCCATCCGCCAGCGCGGCGCGTCGGTGGGCTTCGAGTTCGGCGTCGGCAAGCGCAGCCGCATCTACAACACCTTCGATGCGCACCGCCTGCTGCACTGGGCCGGCTTGCAGAGCGAGGCCGCGCAACGCGCGCTGAAGCACGCGCTGTTCAAGGCCTACTTCACCGACGGGCTCAGCCCGGGGGATGCCGAGGTGCTGGTGGCCGCGGCCACCGCGGCCGGGCTCGACGCCGATGCCGCACGCGCGGTGCTGGACAGCGATCACTTCACGGCCGAGGTGCGCGAGGCCGAAGGCTTCTACCAGCAGCATGGCATCCACTCGGTGCCGGCGGTGATCGTCAACGACCGCCACCTGATTTCGGGCGGCCAGCCGGTGGAGGTGTTCGAGCGCGCGCTGCGGCAGATCGCGCAGGAGGAGACCGCAACATGAGCGGCGGCAACGATTTCGGCCTGATCGGCCTGGCGGTGATGGGCCAGAACCTGGTGCTCAACATCGAGAGCCGCGGCTTCTCGGTCAGCGTCTACAACCGCACCCCCGCCACCACCGACGACTTTGTCGCGCGCCACCCCGGCAAGCGGTTGACCGGGTGCCACTCGCTGGCCGATTTCGTCGCCAGCCTGGCGCGGCCGCGCAAGCTGATGATCATGGTGAAGGCCGGCGCCGCGGTGGATGCGGTGATCGAGCAGCTGATCCCGCTGCTGGAGGCCGACGACATCGTCATCGACGGCGGCAACAGCCTCTACACCGACACCGAGCGGCGCGACGCCTGGCTCACGCCGCTGGGGCTGCGCTTCGTCGGCGCGGGCGTGTCGGGTGGCGAAGAGGGTGCGCGCAAGGGGCCGGCCATCATGCCGGGCGGGCCGGCCAGCACCTGGGGCGTGATGCGGCCGATCTTCGAGGCCATCGCTGCCCAGGTGGACGGCCAGCCCTGCGTGATGCACATCGGCCCGGGCGGCGCCGGCCATTACGTCAAGATGATCCACAACGGCATCGAGTACGGCGACATGCAGCTGATCTGCGAGGCCTACAGCCTGCTGCAGGCGGCCGGCATGAGCACCGACCAGATGGCCGCGGTGTTCGAGCAATGGAACGACGGCGAGCTGCAGAGCTACCTGATCCAGATCACCGCCAAGGCGCTGGCCCAGCGGGATGCCGAGACCGGGAAGCCGGTGGTCGACCTGATCCTCGACAAGGCCGGCCAGAAGGGCACCGGGCAGTGGACGCAGTTGAATGCCGCCGAGAACGCGGTGGTCATCAGCACCATCAATGCCGCGGTCGAGGCGCGGGTGCTGTCGTCGCAGAAGGCGCAGCGGGTGGTGGCCAGCCGCCAGCTGCAGGGCCCGCCAGCGCGGCTGGCGGTGGACCACGCCACGCTGGTGGCCCAGGTGCACGACGCGCTGTACGCCAGCAAGATCGTCAGCTACGCGCAGGGCCTGGACCTGATGCGCACGATGAGCGACAAGAAGCAATGGGCGCTGGACCTGGGCGGCATCGCCAGCATCTGGCGCGGCGGCTGCATCATCCGCGCGCGCTTCCTCAACCGCATCACCGAGGCCTACCAGGACGACCCCGCGCTGGGCAACCTGATGCTGGCACCGTTCTTCCAGCAGGTGCTCAACCGGGGCCAGATGGCCTGGCGGCAGGTGGTGGCGCAGGCGGTGGGGGCGGGCATCCCGGTGCCTGCGTTCAGCGCCTCGCTGGCCTATTACGACAGCCTGCGCACCGAGCGGCTCTCGGCCAACCTGCTGCAGGCGCAGCGCGACTTCTTCGGCGCCCTCACCTTCGAGCGCTTCGACGGGCCGGCCGGCCGGTGGTTCAACACGGACTGGCCCGAGGTCATCGAGTGAAGCCGACCGCCGCCGCGTCAGCCTTGACACTCGTCA
>JAURXG010000618.1 GCA_030654555.1 Aquabacterium sp. | reverse complement strand
GTAGTTGGTGATCATGCCGTCGTAGGCGGCGGTGTGGGCATACACCTTGCGCGCCAGGCCGAACTTGGTCTTGCGCGTGAGGCCGCCCGCGTCCAGCTCGGCCAGCACCTGCGGGTAGTCGGCGGGCTCGATGACCACGCCCACGTCGGGCCAGTTCTTGGCCGCCGCACGCAGCATCGCCGGGCCGCCGATGTCGATGTTCTCGATGGCGTCTTCCAGCGTGCAGTCGGGCCGCGCGGTGGCTTGGGCAAACGGGTACAGGTTGATGACCAGCAGGTCGATGGTGTCGATGCCATGCTCGGCCAGTGCGGCCATGTGCGCGGGCATGTCGCGGCGCGCCAGCAGGCCGCCGTGGATGCGCGGGTGCAGCGTCTTGACGCGGCCGTCCAGCATCTCGGGGAAGCCGGTGACCTCGGCCACCTCGGTGACGGGCAGGCCGGCATCGGCCAGCAGGCGCGCGGTGCCGCCGGTGGACAGGAGCTTGACGCCGCGCGCATGCAGCGCCTGGGCGAAGTCGCCGATGCCGGTCTTGTCGGACACGGACAGCAGGGCAGTGGTCATGGTGAACGCGTCAGGAGAACGGAAAGGGGGGTGAGCAACTACTTGATCAGCTTGTGATCCAGCAGCTTGCGTCGCAGCGTGTTGCGGTTGATGCCCAGCCACTCGGCGGCCTTGCTCTGGTTGCCCTCGGCATGTTTCATCACCACCTCGAGCATCGGCCGCTCGACCGTGCCCACCACCATGTCGTGCACCGCGTGCGGCTCGGTGCCGCGCAGGTCCTTGAAATACTGCTCCAGGCTGTCGCGGATGCAGTCTTCGATCTTTTTCTTGCTCATGCTTGGCGGGCGATCTGGTCGTCGTTGGCGGCACTGTCGTCGGCGGCCGGGGGCAGCAGCCGATGCGCGGTGGCGAGGTGGTCGAAGTAGCCGCCCACCGCCGCCACTTGCTGGCGGGCATCGTCGATGGTGTTCATCGCCTGGCGGAAGCCCTCGCCGCCGGGCAGCGTGCGCACCGCCCAGCCGATGTGCTTGCGCGCGCTGCGCACGCCGGTGAAGTCGCCGTACAGCGCGTAGTGCTGGTGCAGGTGATCGACCAGCCACTGCCGCACCGCCAGCGTGGCCGGCGGCGGCAGGTGCTGGCCGGTGGCCAGGAAGTGCGCGATCTCGCGAAAGATCCACGGCCGGCCCATCGCGGCACGGCCGATCATCAGCGCGTCGGCGCCGGTGCGCGCCAGCACGTCGCGCGCCTTCTCGGGCGAATCGATGTCGCCATTGGCCACCACCGGCACGCGCACGGCGGCCTTCACCGCGGCGATGGTGTCGTACTCGGCGCAGCCGGTGTAGCCCTGCTCGCGGGTGCGGCCGTGCACGGTGAGCATCGCCACGCCGGCGGCTTCGGCCGAGCGCGCCAGCGCCACCGCGTTGCGCTCGGCATCGCACCAGCCGGTGCGCATCTTCAGCGTGACCGGCACGCCGCGCGGCGCGGCCACGGCCACCACCGCCTCGACGATGGCGATGGCCAGCGCCTCGTCGCGCATCAGCGCCGAGCCGGCGTACTTGTTGCACACCTTCTTGGCCGGGCAGCCCATGTTGATGTCGATGATCTGCGCGCCGCGGTCGATGTTGTAGGCCGCGGCCTCGGCCATCATCGCCGCGTCGGTGCCGGCGATCTGCACCGCGATCGGCCCGGGCTCGCCGGTGTGGTCGGCGCGGCGGCTGGTCTTCAGCGAGGCCCACAGGTCGCGGCGCGAGGTCACCATCTCGCTGACCGCATGGCCGGCGCCCAGCTGGCGGCACAGCTGGCGGAACGGCCGGTCCGTCACCCCGGCCATCGGGGCGACAAACAGCCTGTTCGGCAGCACGAAGGGGCCGAGTTGCATGGTGAGACCGGGGGGTGGGTACGCGGGTGGAACTGCTGAAAAAGGAGGCAGAGTATAGCCGGCGCCCTGGCGCCGGCCCCGCGGCCCCGGCGTGCCTATGATGCGCGGCGATGGAAGCCTGGATGCATGCCCACCTCGCCACGCTGATGACCGCGCTGGCGCTGCCGCAATACGGCCTGAGCACGGTGTTCCTGGTCTCACTGGTATCGGCCACGCTGCTGCCTCTGGGGTCGGAACCGGCGGTGTTCGGCCTGGTCAAGCTCAACCCCGGGCTGTTCTGGCCGGCCATCGCCGTGGCCACGCTGGGCAATACGATCGGCGGGGCCATCAGCTGGTGGATGGGCTACGGCGCCGAGAAGGCCTACGAACGTGTCACCCACAAGAGCGGCGAGTTGCGGGCGCTGGTGTGGCTGCGGCGCTTCGGCGCCAAGGCCTGCCTGCTGTCGTGGCTGCCGGGCGTGGGCGACCCGCTGTGCGCCGTGGCTGGCTGGCTGCGCCTGCCGTTCTGGCCCTGCCTGGGCTACATGGCGGTGGGCAAGTTCCTGCGCTACCTGACCATGACCGCGGCGCTGCTGTGGGTCTTTCCGGGCGGCCTCTAGCGTCTGATAGCCGGGCTGTGGCGGCGACCCCGCGCGATCCCTCCGTTGGGGGGCACGCCGGGGGATGGTCAGCGCCCGGCGCCGGCCCGCAGAATGCGGCACCGCCCCACAACGGCCGCCGGCCGCCACGCGCCATGAGCTCCACCTCGACCACCTGCAGTCCATGGCCTATTGGGACCAGGCCGCGATGATGCCGCGTGGGGGGGCCGAGGCCCGCGCCGGCGCGCTGGCCGAGGTGGCCACGCTGATGCACCAGCTGCGCACCGATCCGGCGCTGGTGCCGGCGCTGGCGCGTGCGGCCGACGAGCCGCTGTCGGACCATCAGCGCGCCAACCTGCGCGAGATCGGCCGCGAATGGCGCGCCGCCAACGCCTTGCCCGAATCGCTGGTGCAGCGCACCCAGCTGGCCACCTCACGCTGCGAGCACGCCTGGCGCACGCAGCGCCCGGCCAACGACTGGGCGGGCTTCCTGGTCAACTTCAAGGCCGTGGTGGCGGTGGCGCGCGAAGAGGCCGCGCTGCTGTCGGCCAGCTCGGGGCTGCGGCCCTACGACGCGCTGATGGACCGCTTCGAGCCCGGCATGACCTGCGCGCAACTCGACCCGCTGTTCGCCGACCTGCGCACCTGGCTGCCCGGCCTGGTGCAGCAGGTGCGTGCGCGCCAGCGCGACGAGGTGGTGATCCAGCCGGTGGGGCCGTTTGCGGTCGAGACGCAGCGCGCGCTCTGCCTGCAGGTGATGCACTGGCTGCAGTTCGACTTCAACGGCGGGCGGCTCGACGTCAGCACCCACCCGTTTGCCGGCGGCGTGCCCGAGGACGTGCGCCTGACCACCCGCTACGACACCGGCGATTTCATCGGCAGCCTGCTGGGTGCGATCCACGAGACCGGCCATGGCCGCTACGAGCAGAACCGCCCACGCGACTGGCTGGGCCAGCCGGTGTCGCTGGCGCGCTCGATGGCCATCCACGAGAGCCAGAGCCTGAGCTTCGAGATGCAGCTGGGCCGGCACCCGGGGTTCATCGCGCACCTGGCGCCGCTGATCCGCCAGGCCTTCGGCGAGCAGCCGGCCTTCGCGCCCGACAACCTGCTCATGCTGGTCACCCGGGTGCAGCCCGGGCTGATCCGCGTCGACGCGGACGAGGTGACCTACGCCGCCCACGTGATGCTGCGCTACGGCATCGAGCGCCGGCTGATCGAGGGTGAGATCGAACCCGAGGACGTGCCCACGCTGTGGGACGAGGGCATGGCCGAGCTGCTGGGCCAGGACACCCGTGGCAACTACCGCGATGGGCCGATGCAGGACGTGCACTGGCCCGAGGCGATGTTCGGCTACTTCCCCTGCTACACGCTGGGCGCGATGTACGCGGCGCAGTGGTTTGCCACGATGCGGCGCGAGATGCCCACGCTGGACGACCAGCTGCAGGCCGGTGAACTGGCGCCGGTGTTCGATTGGCTGCAGCGCCACATCTGGCAGCCCGCCAGCCGCTGGCCCACCGATGAGCTGGCCCGGCGCGCCAGCGGCGAGGCGCTGAACCCGGCGCACTACCGCGCGCACCTGGAGGCGCGCTACCTCGGTTGAGCGGCCCCCAGGTCGGCATCCGGCGTGCGCGGCCAGGCGCACGAAGGGGCACCTTCGGCGCCCCTGTGGCAGATCGGCCGCGTATCGGCCGGGGTGATCAGGGCTGGGTGGCGCGCTTGCGGCGGATCACCGGCTTGGCCGCAGCCACCGCCTCGGCCGGTGCGGCGGCCTTCTTGCGTGCAGCACGCACGGCGGGTTGGGGCGTGGCCGCAGGTGCCGCCGCGGGCGACGCCTTGCGCGCGCGGGCCTTCGGCGCGGCCGGTGCCGATTCACCCTTCAGCGCGGCGAGCGAGGCCTCCAGCGCGGCCACGCGGTCGACCAGGGCCGCCAGTGCCTTGGCGTTGGGCACGCCCAGCTTTCCCATGGCGCGGGCGGTGCGCTCCTCGAAGATCGACTCCAGCTTGTCCCACTGCGCATTGGCCTTGCTGCCCACCTCGCCGGCCATGGCCGACATCTTGCCGGCCACGTCGCCCAGCTTCTCTTCGGCCACCGCCTGGGTCTTGCGCTGCAGGTTCACGCCTTCCTTGATCAGGGTGTCGAACACCTTGCCGCCTTCACCCTGCGCCTTGGCAAAGGCGCCCAGCCCGGCCAGCCAGATCTGCTGCGCCGAGTCCTTGACCGTCTGCGCCAGGTGGCTGTCGAGCAGGCCGGCGGGCGCGGCCGCTTTTTTCTCGGCCATCTTCTGAAGTTTCTTCACCATGGGGGAACTCCTGGGGGATGTGGGGGCAGCGCGCTCACGCGAATCGAGTGTCGTGCGGGGGACAGTGTAGGCAGCCGCAGTTGAGCCGTCAGCCTAATCGGTGGGGTTCACGACACGGGGTTTGTACGGGCATGAAATGGAACACCCCCTACGGCCTTCGGCCGCCCCCTCGAGGGGGCAACGCCAGCGGCCCGGCAGAGCCGGTTCCGCGGCGTCCGCTGGCTTTTGCCTGTTTCATGCGTCGCGGGCACCGCGGCGCTGCGGCTATCCTGCCGGCCATGTATGCGCCCTTCTTCGGCCTGAAGCAGTCGCCGTTCTCCATCGCGCCCGACCCGCGCTACCTGTTCATGAGCGAGCGCCACCGCGAGGCGCTGGCCCACCTGCTGTACGGCGTGCAGGGCGGTGGCGGCTTCGTGCTGCTGACCGGCGAGATCGGCGCGGGCAAGACCACCGTGTGCCGCTGCTTCCTGGAGCAGGTGCCGCCGTCTTGCCAAGTGGCCTACATCTTCAACCCCAAGCTCAGCGTCATCGAGCTGCTGCAGTCGGTGTGCCACGAGTTCGGCGTGCCGTTGCCGGGCGATGCCGGCGCGGCCACGGTCAAGACCTGCGTGGACGCGCTCAATGCGCACCTGCTGGCCGCGCATGCGCAGGGCCGGCACTGCCTGCTGATCATCGACGAGGCGCAGCACCTGTCGGCCGAGGTGCTGGAGCAGCTGCGCCTGCTGACCAACCTGGAGACCAACGAGCGCAAGCTGCTGCAGATCGTGCTGATCGGCCAGCCCGAACTGCGCACGCTGCTGGCCGGCGCGGGCATGGAGCAGCTGGCCCAGCGGGTGATCGCGCGCTTCCACCTCGGCACGCTGACGGCGCAAGAGAGTGCCGCCTACGTCGCGCACCGGCTGGCGGTGGCCGGGCTGCAGGGCGCCAACCCGTTCGACGCCGCCGCGCTGCGGCGCATCCACGCGCTGACCGCAGGCGTGCCGCGGCGCATCAACCTGCTGTGCGACCGCGCGCTGCTGGGCGCCTATGCCGAAGGGCGCAGCAGCGTGGGGCGGCGCATCGTCGACCGGGCGGCGCAGGAGGTGTTCGGCGCCGCAGCGGCGCCGGGCTGGTCGCGCCGTACCGGCGCGCTGGCCCTGGGTGGGCTGGCGGTGGCGCTGGCGGGCGGCTGGCTGGCCTGGCTGGCCGG
>JAURXG010000617.1 GCA_030654555.1 Aquabacterium sp. | reverse complement strand
CCATGGTCAAGGCCGGGATGATCTGAGGCCCGGCCCGGCCCGGCCCGGCCGCGCCGCGCCGCGCCGTCAGCCGGCCCGGCAGCCGGCCGGTCACCGACCAACGCCAGACCTGCGGGGGCCCAGCGCCCCCGCCGTCACATCCAGGCAGGAGACACCCCGATGCCCGACCCGACCTCCGCATCCCCCCCCACGGCCTTGCCCGCCATCGGTCCGCAGACTGCCATCGGCGCGGCCGCCATCGCGCTGGGCGGGCTGATGGCGCTGGGTGCCAGCCACATCCCGTCGGACGCCGGTTATGCCGGCGTCGGCCCCAACTTCCTGCCCTGGGTGGTGGCCGCGGTGCTGATGCTGTGCGGCGCCTGGCTGATCTTCGAGGCCCGCACCGGCGGCTGGCGCGCCATGGCCGAGCCCTCGGGCGCCGCCCGCGGCGACTGGCCGGCGCTGGCCTGGGTGGCGGCCGGCGTCGCCGCCAATGCCACCTTGCTGACCACGCTGGGCTTCATCCTCAGCTGCACGCTGTGCTTCATGCTGGCGGTGCGCGGCCTGCGTGGCTCCGAAGGCAAGCCGCATGGCGGCGCGCGCGGGCTGGTGATGGATTTCGTCACCGGCTTCCTGATCGCCGCACCGGCGTTCTGGCTGTTCACCAAGGTGCTGGGCATCAACCTGCCCGGCCTCACCGGCACAGGGTGGCTGTGATGGAAGTCTGGACCAACCTGCTGCAGGGCTTTGCCACCGCCGGCACGCCCATCAACCTGTTGTGGGCCTTCGTCGGCTGCGCCATCGGCACCGGCATCGGCGTGCTGCCCGGGCTGGGCCCGGCGGTGACGGTGGCGATGCTGCTGCCGATCACCGCGCAGGTGGAGCCCACCGCCAGCATGATCTTCTTCGCCGGCATCTACTACGGCGCGATGTACGGCGGCAGCACCACCTCGATCCTGCTGAACACCCCTGGCGAGACCGGCACCATGGTGACCGCGCTCGAAGGCTTCAAGATGGCCAAGAGCGGGCGCGCCGGGGCGGCGTTGGCCACCTCGGCGATCGGCTCGTTCGTGGCCGGCACCATCGCCACCGTGTTGGTCACGGTGTTCGCGCCGGTGGTGGCCGAGTTCGCCGTCAAGCTGGGCCCGCCCGAGTACTTCTGCCTGATGCTGCTGGCCTTCACCACCGTCAGCGCGGTGCTCGGCCAGAGCACGCTGCGCGGCATGACCGCGCTGTTCATCGGCCTGGCCATCGGCCTGGTGGGGCTGGACCAGATCACCGCGCAGGTGCGCTACACCGGCGGCATCCCCGAGTTCATGGACGGCATCGAGGTGGTGCTGGTGGCGGTGGGCCTGTTCGCAGTGGGCGAGTGCATGTACACGGCGCTGTACGAGGGCCGCGTCGAGCAGCAGCTCAACCGCATGGGCTCGGTGCACATGACGCGCAGCGAATGGCGCCGCTCGTGGCCGGCCTGGCTGCGTGGCACCTTCATCGGCTTTCCGTTCGGCACCATCCCGGCCGGCGGCGCCGAGATTCCCACCTTCCTGAGCTACGGCGTCGAGCGCAAGCTCAGCCCCTACAAGAGCGAGTTCGGCACCACCGGCGCGATCGAAGGCGTGGCCGGCCCCGAGGCCGCCAACAACGCGGCCGTGACGGCCACGCTGGTGCCGCTGCTGACGCTGGGCATCCCCACGTCGGTGACGGCGGCGATCCTGCTGTCGGCGCTGCAGAACTACGGCATCAACGCCGGCCCGCAGCTGTTCCAGACCAGCTCGACCCTGGTGTGGGCGCTGATCGCCAGCCTGTACATCGGCAACGTGATGCTGCTGGTGCTGAACCTGCCGCTGGTGGGCCTGTGGGTCAAGCTGCTGAAGATCCCGCGCCCGCAGCTCTACGCCGGCATCCTGATCTTCGCCACCATCGGCGTCTACGGCATGCGCCAGAGTGCGTTCGACCTGTTCCTGATGGGCGGCATCGGCCTGGTGGGCGTGCTGATGCGGCGCTACGACTTCCCCACCGCGCCGGTGATCGTCGGCATGATCCTGGGCCCGATGGCCGAGGCGCAGATGCGCAACGCGCTGTCGATCGGCGAGGGCCACTGGGGCGTTTTCTTCGAGCGGCCGATGTCGGCCACGCTGCTGGTGGTGGTGGTGGCGGTGCTGGTGCTGCCGCGGGTGGCGGCGGTGTTGAAGCGACAGGGTCTGGCGCGCTGAGGGGCCGACTGGCCGGTTGGTCGGTTGGCCGGTTGACGTGGTGAGGCCCCCCTGAGTTGGGGGGGTCCTCCTTGCTTACCCGGATGCGCTGGCGGCGCGTCTGACTAACGTCAGGATACTCACCACCGGAGAGCCCCATGCACCGTCAAGCCGAGCGTGCCCTGGCACGTCTGAGCATCGTCGCCGTGGCCGCCTGTCTGGCGCTGGGCGGGCCGGCATCGGCCGCGGTGCTGGTCGAGGGCTCCTGGTTCACCAATGACAACGTGCCGGTCGACCCGGTCAACGCCTTGTTGCCCACCAAGGGCCTGTTCGTGGGCAATGGCAGCGCGGGCCACCTGCTGGTGGACGGTGGCAGCCTGCTGCAGGCGGCCTCGCTGGTCTTCGGCCTCAACCAGACCGGCACCGGCAGCGGCCTGCTCACCGGCGTCGGCAGCCGCATCGAGCTGACCGGCAACGGCTTCGACCAGGGCAGCCTGAACCGATTCGAGGTCGGTGGCTGGGGCGGCGGGCAGTTCACCGTGGCCGATGGCGCGCTGCTGGACGGCCGGGCCAACAGCGCGGCCTGCGTGGGCCTGAACCACTACTGCAACAACTTCATCGGCAATGCCGCCGGCAGCACCGGCAGCTTCACCGTCACCGGGACAGGCTCGGAGGCGCGCTTCCTGCGCTACTTCGGCGTGGGCGGGCTGGCGGTGTTCCATCCGCCGATCGATGCCTTTACCTTCGGCACGCCCGGTGGCACCACCCGCGGCACGGTCAATGTGCTGGCCGGCGGCACGCTGGTCACCGACGGCGCCAGCCTGGGCCTGGCGCCCGGCGGCGGCAGCCCCAACGGCGGCGAACGCAGCTTCGCCGATGTCACCATCGCCGGCGCGGGCTCGTTGTGGCGGGTGACCGGCGGCACGCTGGAGCCGGGCAACTATGCCAACGTGTCCACCGCCACCCACCGCAACGCCTGGGCGACGCTGGCCGTTACCGGTGGCGGTGAGATGCGCCTGGAAGGCGATGGCGACAAATACACGATCCTGAACCTGTCGTCCGGTGGCGGGCGCACCGACATGCTCGTGTCGGGCGCCAACTCTCGGCTGCACTTTGTCGGCAAGTCGGGCATCTTCAACATCGGCACCTCGGCGTTTGGCACGGCCACGGTCGAACTGCGCAACGGGGCCCTGGCCGACGGCATGTTCTACACCGGCGTGGGCCGCAACGGCGGGGTGGCCAGCCTGCTGGTGGATGGTGCCGGCACGCTGATGCGCATCGACAACACCGCCACCGCGGCGGCCCAGACCACCCCCACGGCCGCCGGTGTCACCGGCGCGGCGGTCATGGAGATCGGTCGCAATGGTGGCAACGGCACGGTCACCGTCAGCAACGGCGGGCGCCTCGAGCTGCTGACCACCACGGGCACCACCAACGGCACCAGCATCGGCCTCGGCCGGGATGCCAACTCGGCGGGCACGCTGAACATCGGCAGCGGTGGCGTGGTGCTGTTGCGCAGCACCTCTTCGGCGCCAGGCACGGCTGCCGAGACCCTGAATCCGGTGGTGCTGGTGGGCCGTGAAGGGTCGGGCTTCCTGAACATTTCCGGCGGCGGCAAACTGCTGCTCGAAGGCGGGGCCGCATCCATGCCCGACATCCGCCGCAGCACCTCGCTGTACATCGGCGGTCGTGGTGACACCTTCGTCGGCGGGCGTGGCATCGCCACGCTCACCGATGCGGGATCGGAGATCCGTGTCACCGGCGACGACACCTTCATCGGCGTGGGCGTCGGTCCGCAGAGCAACGGGCAGCTCACGGTCGGCAACCAGGCGCTGGTCAGCGGCATCGGCATGGCGGTCGGGCGATCGGGCGGCGTGGGCGTGCTCAAGGTCGACAACGCCACGCTGAACTTCAGCGGCCAGCAGACAGCGGGCAACCAGTCCGGTGCCTTCTTCGTCATCGGCTCCGGCGGCACCGGCATCGGTGTGGCCACCCTCGGCAACGGCAGCCTGGTCACGCTGAGCAACCCGGGCAGCGCGGGCGCCGGCGTGTCGATCGGTGGCTCGGGGGCGTTTGCGGGCGGCGAGGGCAGCCTCACGCTGCAGGGCGGCTCGCGCATCCAGGCGCAGACGCAGCCGGGCCTGAACAGCTTCACCGTCGGCCGCGAGGGCTCGGGCTTTCTGCGCCTGCGCGGCGCCAGCAGCATCGACCTGGTGGACGGGGTGATGCAGGTCGCCCGCAACAGCGGCAGCGACGGCACCGTGATCGCCTCCGAAGGCTCCACCATCACCGCCGGCTGGCTGGGCGTGGGCGCGCGCAAGACCGACACCGCCACCGGCAACGACGACGGCGGCACCGGCACCTTCGTGCTGATCAACAGCACGCTGAACGCCGGCCAGATCGTCATCGGCACCAACGGCTTCCTGGGCGGCACCGGCACCATCAACGGCCAGATCACTAACCGCGGCATCTTTGCGCCAGGCAATTCGCCAGGCGTGCTGGAGATCAACGGCGGCTTCGTCGCCGAAGCCGGCAGCCGGATGATCCTGGAAGTGGAATCCGATGGTCACGGCGGCTTCAACACCGACCAGGTGATCTTCGGAGCCGGGCAACCGCTGGACCTGACGCACCTGAACGTCGAGTTCCGGTTCCTCGGCGCCACCGACCCGACCGACTTCGCGCGCGCCGACCTGTTCGACGTCGACACCTTCTTCAAGCTGCGCGCCGACGATGGCGCGCTGGAGGTGCTGGCGCCCGAGGCCTTTGCCACCGCCACCTTCGAGGCGCAGTCCGACGCCTACGTCCTCCAGAACTTCAGCTTCAGCCCCAGCGGCGGCGCCAGCTTCACCGCCACGCCGGTGCCCGAGCCCGGCAGTGCGGCTCTGCTGCTGGCGGGCATCGGCGCCCTGGGCTGGTGGGCGCGTCGGCGGCGCAGCTGATCGGCGGCGTCGGCGCCACGACGTGGATCAGTCGGTCGCGCCCAGCGCCAGCGCCCGCTGGCGCTGGGCCTCGTCAGCGGCCGTGCCCGCCAGCGGCCAGCCCTGCAGGTGCTGCAGGCTCAGGTCGGCCAGCGCGGCGATCCAGTCGGGGCGGTCGTTCAGGCAATCGATGAAGCTGAACTGCTCGCCGCCGGCGCCCAGGAAGGCATCCTTGGCCTCCATCGCGATCTCTTCCAGCGTCTCGAGGTTATCGGCCGCAAAGCCCGGGCAGATCGCGTCGATGCGCCGGATGCCTTGCTCGGCCAGCAGCTTGACGGTGGGCTCGGTGTAGGGCTCCAGCCACTTGGCGCGGCCCAGCCGGCTCTGGAAGGTGACGATCCACTCGTCCTTCGCCAAGCCCAGCGCTTCGGCCAGCAGGCGCGCGGTCTTGTGGCATTCGCAGTGGTAAGGGTCGCCCAGTGCCAGGCTGCGCGCGGGCACGCCGTGAAAGCTCATCACCAGCTTCTGCCCGCGGCCCTGGCGCGCCCAGTGTTCGCGCACGCTGGCGGCCAGCGCGGCGATGTAGCCCGGGAGGTCGTGGTAGCGGTTGACGAAGCGCAGCTCGGGCGGGCGCCGCGAGCGCATCACCCACTGGGCCACGGCGTCGATGGCGCTGGCAGTGGTGGCCGCGGCGTATTGCGGGTACAGCGGCAGCACCAGCACGCGCGTGGCGCCTTCGGCCTGCAGCGCATCGAGCACCGTGGCCACGGCCGGCTGGCCGTAGCGCATCGCGTGGCGCACGATCACCGCATGGCCGCGCGCGGCCAGCGCCGCCTGCAGGCAATCGGCCTGCCGTGCCGACCAATGCAGCAGCGGCGAGCCGGCGTCGGTCCAGATCGAGGCGTACTTGGCCGCCGACTTCGCCGGGCGGGTGCGCAAGATCACGCCGTTGAGGATCAGCCACCACAGCGCGCGCGGAATCTCGACCACCCGCGGGTCCCACAGAAACTCGGCCAGGTAGCGGCGCAGCGCCGCCGGGGTGGGCGCATCGGGCGTGCCGAGGTTGACCAGCAGCACGGCAGTCTTCTGCGCACTGCCGTGGCGGTAGGGGGGTTCGGGGGCGAAAGTCATCGGGCGCGATTGTCGTTGATGGCCCGCGCTCACCGTCCTGCGGGGCCGTCGAGGAGGGCCAGCAGATCGGTCCGGGCCTGATCCGGCCCCAGCGGCTTCACCCAGTAGCCGATGAAGCCCGACTGCCGCGCCCGCTGCAGGTCCTCGGGCTCGCTGTCGGCCGAACACATGATGGCCGGCACCTGCGCCAGGCCCGGCAAGGCGCGCAGCGCCTGCAGCAGCGCATGGCCGTCGGTGTCGGGCAGGTGCGCGTCGAGCACCAGCACCTCGGGCGGCCAGGCCGCCGCGATCAGCAGGGCCTCGGCGCCGTCTTCGGCGATGCACAGCTCGATGCGGGTTTCGGCCAACAAGGCCTGGCCGAACAGCAGGGCGCTGACGCGGTCGTCCTCGACGTACAGCACCCGCAGCGGCGCCGGGTGGGTCATCGCAACGCGGGCCCCACGCTGGTCAAGGCCGGTGCGGCACGGTGTCGACGAACGACAGCAACTCGAACCGCACGCAGGGTGCCGTGGGATCGGCGGGCGAGCCGCCCAACCCGATCAGTCCCGAGCCGTGCAGGGTGCAGCTGCTGCGCTTGAGGGCGATCACGTCCTCGCCGGCGCCGAAGCGCACGTAGGTGCCGTTGTAGCTGAGGTCGGTGAGCTGGAACACGCCGCCGTGCCAATCCACCCGCGCATGCGAGCGCGACACGCGGCCGTCGTCGACCCGGAAGTGGGCCTGCGGGCTGCGCCCCATCACCACCGGCATGTGCCCGCCGTCGAACACCTCGTTGAGGTTGAGCCACTGCAGGCGCACCGCCTCGGGCTCCACCGTGCTGGCCACCGCGCCGAACTGCGTCGGCGGCAGGTCGACGCCGCGGCGCCCACCCAGCACGTGCACCTGCACCGGCTCGGCACGGCCGCGCAGGTGCATCCAGCCCAGCGAACGAAAGCGCGGCTGGGCCTCGGCGCTCAGGCCGTCGAGCACCTCGACGGTGATCAGCGTCTCGTTGTCGCTGGCATGGTCGATCAGGCGGGCCGCCACGTTGACGGCGTCGCCGAAGCAGTCGCCGCTCATCTCGACCACCTCGCCGCGGGCCAGCGCCACCTGCAGGCGCAGACCGCGCAGGCCGGGCGAGGCCCCGCGCTCGCGACCGCGGGTGACCAGGCCCTCGAGCGCCTCGTGCATCTGCTGGGCCGACTGCAGGCCGTCCATGGGATTGGCGAACACCGCCATCAGGCCGTCACCCAGGGTCTTGATCAGCGCGCCGCCACAGGCCGGCACCGCGCGGGCCAGCGCGGTGACGGTGTGGGTGACCACCGAAGTGGCCTCGGCATTGCCCAGCGTCTCGTAGAGGGCGGTGGAGCCCCGGAGATCGGCAAACAGGACGGTGCGCTCGGCGATGCGCGTCATGCGAGGCAGTTTAGCCGCGAACCTCTGGCGCCCCGCCGGTCACAGGTTGTCGAGGTAGGTGCGCAGCTTGTCCGAACGGCTGGGGTGCTTGAGCTTGCGGATGGCCTTGGCCTCGATCTGGCGGATGCGCTCACGCGTGACGTCGAACTGCTTGCCCACCTCTTCCAGCGTGTGGTCGTTGCTCATCTCGAGGCCGAAGCGCTTGCGCAGCACCTTGGCCTCGCGCGGCGGCAGGCTGTCGAGGATGTCCTTGACGACATCGCGCAGACCGGCCTGCATGGCAGCCTCGATCGGGGCGGTGTTGTTGGTGTCCTCGATGAAATCGCCCAGGTGGCTGTCGTCATCGTCACCGATCGGCGTTTCCATGGAGATCGGCTCTTTGGCGATCTTCATGATCTTGCGGATCTTGTCCTCGGGCATTTCCATCTTGGCCGCCAGCGTGGG
>JAURXG010000616.1 GCA_030654555.1 Aquabacterium sp. | reverse complement strand
GAGCGACATCGGGAAGCGTGCGTCGCGCGCCTCGGCCGGGCCGCGCCAGGCCGGGGCGACGAAGCGGGCGCGGCCATCGGCGGTGGGGAATCGGCCGTCCGCGTAGAGCCGGGCCTGGCCGCTCGCGGCGCCGCTGGGATACGGCCACTGCTGCGGCGTGTCGAGCATGGCGTAGTCCAGCCCGGTGATGTCGAGGTCGCGGTCGCGGGTGCTCTCGCGGTGCTCGAGCCACACCTGCTCGGGCGTGGTGTACGGGAACAGGCGCTGGCCCTCGCGCCCGGCCGTGCGCACGGGTTGCAGGCGTTGCTCCAGACGCTGGGCCACGTCGACCGCGATGGCCCAGTCGGCGCGCGCCAGGCCCGGTGCGGGCACCGCGGCGCGCACGCGGCTGATGCGGCGCTCGCTGTTGGTCACCGTGCCGTCCTTCTCGCCCCAGCTGGTCGCCGGCAGCAGCAGGTCGGCGTAGGCGGCGGTGGCGGTGTGGGCGTAGGCCTCCTGCAGCACGACGAACTCGGCACGCTCCAGCGCGCGCTTCACCATGGCCTGGTCGGGCAGCGACTGCGCCGGGTTGGTGCAGACTATCCACAGCGCCTTGATCGCGCCGTCGGCGGCGGCCTCGAACATGCGCACCGCGCTCAGGCCGGGTTGGTCCGGCACCTCGGGCAGGCCCCACAGCGCGGCCACCTCGGCGCGGTGCGCCGGGTTGGCCAGGTCGCGGTGTGCGCTCAGCAGGTTGGCCAGGCCGCCCACCTCGCGCCCGCCCATCGCATTGGGCTGGCCGGTCAGCGACAGCGGGCCGGCGCCGGGCCGGCCGATCTGCCCGGTGGCCAGGTGCAGGTTGATCAGCGATGAATTCTTGTCGGTGCCGCTGCTGCTCTGGTTCAGGCCCTGGCACCACAGCGACAGCGTTGGTTGCCGCGGCGCACCCGCCGCCGCACCGCCCGCCACGCCGGCAAACCAGCGCGCGGCCTGCACGATGTCGTCGGCCTTCAGGCCGCACAGGGTGGCGGCATGCGCCGGGGTGAACTCACGCACCCGGTCGCGCAATGCGTCGAAGCCGGTGGTGTGGGCGGCGATGTAGGCCGCATCGGTCAGCCCCTCCCACAGCATCACGTGCAGCAGCGCGTGGTGCAGCACGACGTCGGTGCCGGGCAGCAGCTGCAGGTGCAGGTCGGCGCTGGCGGCGGTCTCGGTGCGGCGCGGGTCGACCACGATCCACTTCTGCGCCGGGTTGGCGTGGCGCGCGTCCTCCAGCCGGCGGAACAGCACCGGGTGCGCCCAGGCCATGTTCGAGCCGGTGATCAGCACCGTCTGCGCCAGCGCCAGGTCGTTGTAGCAGGCCGGCGGCGCGTCGGCGCCCAGGCTCTGCTTGTAGCCGGCCACCGCGCTGCTCATGCACAGGCGCGAGTTGGTGTCGACGTTGTTGGTGCCCAGCAGGCCCTTGGCCAGCTTGTTGAAGACGTAGTAGTCCTCGGTGAGCAACTGGCCCGACAGGTACAGGCCCACCGCGTCGGGCCCGTGGGCGGCCCGCGTGGCGGCGAAACGGTCGGCCACCTCGTCGAGTGCGGCGTCCCAGCCCACCGGCGACCACGGGCCGCCACGCTGCGCGCGGCGTTGCGGCTGCAGCGCGCGGGCCTGTTGCTGCAGCAGCGGCGCAGCGGTGAGGTGCAGCGTGCTGCCCTTGGTGCACAGCCGGCCGGCGTTGGCCGGGTGGTCGGGATCACCGCGCACGCCGGTGACGTGTTGGCCGTCGTGCTGGATGATCACGCCGCAGCCCACGCCGCAGTAGGGGCAGGTGGAGCGGGTCGCGTTGAGGATCGGCACGCTCATCTCGGGCGTCAGGCGGTGAGGGGGTCGATGGCGTGGCCGAGCAGCTCGTGGGCGTCGAGCTGCACCTGACCGTCCTGCACCCGCACGGCAAAGCGGGGGGTGCAGCCGGCATCGGGCGCCTGCGCACAGCCGTCGGCCAGGCCGATGGTCCAGTTGTGCAGCGGGCAGGCCACGCCATCCCCGGCGACGATGCCCTGCGACAGCGGCCCGCCCTTGTGCGGGCAGCGGTCGAGCAGCGCGAAGATGCGGTCGCCGCCGGTGCGGAACACCGCCACCGGCGCGCCGTGGTCGCGCTGCACGCGCCGCGCGCCCAGCATCGGGATGTCCTCGACGCGGCAGATCACGGTCCAGCTCGTCGTCATGCCGTTGCCTCGATCCTGATCACCGGTTGCAGCGGGTTGAACTGGCGCAGGTCGACCTGCGCCTTGTCGAACTCGAACCACGGGTCGGGCTCGCCGTCGAGCGCAAACTGCAGTTCGGCCCACAGCGCCTGGCGGCCCTCGGCGTCGTCGAGGATCTTCCTCTTCACATGGTCCAGGCCCACGCGGCCGACGTAGTGCACCGTGCGCTCGAGGTACCAGCCTTCCAGGCGGTACAGCTGCATGAAGGCGCCGGTGTACTCCAGCACCTCCTCGGCCGTCTTCAGCTTGGTGAAGAAGTGCGCCACCTCGGTCTTGATGCCGCCGTTGCCGGCGATGTACATCTCCCAGCCGCTGTCCACGCCGATGATGCCCACGTCCTTGATGCCGGATTCGGCGCAGTTGCGTGGGCAGCCCGACACGGCGAACTTCACCTTGTGCGGCGCGTACATGCGCCACATCGCACGCTCCAGGTCCTTGCCCATCTGGGTGCTGTCCTGCGTGCCCATGCGGCACCACTCGCTGCCCACGCAGGTCTTCACCGTGCGCAGCGCCTTGGCATAGGCATGGCCGCTGGGCATGCCGATGTCCTTCCAGACGTTGACCAGGTCTTCCTTCTTCACGCCCAGCAGGTCGATGCGCTGGCCGC
>JAURXG010000611.1 GCA_030654555.1 Aquabacterium sp. | reverse complement strand
CAGGATCGCCAGGTGGCCCTGCTCGTACATCGCGTTGGCGATGGTGCGGATCACCGGTTGGTCGGCGCGCGGCGCGTCGGGCAGGTCGGCCAGGTTCTCGGCCACGGTCTTGCCGGTGATGGTCATGCAGTCACCGTGCAGCAGGCCGGCGTTGAGCAGCAGCTTCATCACCTGCGGGATGCCGCCTGCGTGGTGCAGGTCGATCGCCAGGTACTGGCCGCTGGGCTTCAGGTCGCACAGCACCGGCACCTTGCGGCGGATGCGCTCGAAGTCGTCGATGGTCCACTCGACCTCGGCGGCGTGCGCGATGGCCAGGAAGTGCAGCACCGCGTTGGTCGAGCCGCCGGTGGCCATGATCACCGCCACGGCGTTCTCCAGCGCCTGCTTGGTGACGATGTCGCGCGGCTTCAGGTCGTGGCGCACCGCCTCGACCAGCACCTTGGCGGCTTGCTCGACCATGCCGACGATCTCGCCCTCGACGTTGGCCATGGTCGACGCGTAGGGCAGGGAGAGGCCCAGCGCCTCGAAGGCCGACGACATGGTGTTGGCGGTGTACATGCCGCCGCAGCTGCCGCTGCCGGGGATGGCGCGGCGCTCGATCTCGCAGAAGTCCTCTTCGGCCATGTTGCCGGCCGAGAACTGGCCCACCGCCTCGAACACGCTGACGATGTTCAGGTCCTGGCCCTTGTACTTGCCCGGCAGGATGGTGCCGCCGTAGATGTAGATCGCCGGCACGTTGGCGCGCAGCATGCCCATCATGCCGCCGGGCATGTTCTTGTCGCAGCCGCCGATGACCATCACGCCGTCCATCCACTGGCCGCCGACGCAGGTCTCGACGCAGTCGCTGATCACCTCGCGCGAGACCAGGCTGTACTTCATGCCCTCGGTGCCCATCGCCATGCCGTCGGAAATCGTCGGCGTGCCGAAGATCTGCGGGTTGGCGCCGGCTTCCTTCAGGCCGATGACGGCCGCGTCCGCCAGCCGCTGCAGGCCCGAGTTGCAGGGCGTGATCGTGCTGTGGCCGTTGGCCACGCCGATCATCGGCTTGCCGAAGTCGCCCTCGGTGTAGCCCAGGGCGTAGTACATCGACCGGTTGGGTGCGCGGGCCACGCCTTCGGTGATGTTCTTGGAGCGGCGGTTGATGCTCATGGGGCGCTTCTTTCGTCTCGGCTGGAGGGCAGGAGGGGAGGGGGAAGGGCGCGAGCTTAGGTCGCACCCCGGCCCGAGTCCAATATATTTGTGGGCTCCCAATCATCTGCGAGACCTATCAATGATCGAGCTGCGGCTGTGGCGCCAGTTCGTCACCCTGGCCGAGGAGCTGCACTTCGGCCGCGCGGCGCTGCGCCTGCACATGACCCAGCCGCCGCTGACCACGGCGATCCAGGGGCTGGAGCGCAGCATCGGCGTGCCGCTGTTCGTGCGCACGCGCCGCACGGTGGCGCTGACGCCCGCCGGCGCCGCGCTGCTGCCCGCCGTCCGGCGCCTACTGGCCGC
>JAURXG010000605.1 GCA_030654555.1 Aquabacterium sp. | reverse complement strand
GCGGCCATCGTGATGATCGAAAACGCCCTGACGGTGATCGAGGGACTCAAACAAAAGATCGCGGAAATCGGCCCTGGTCTGCCTGAAGGTGTCTCAATCCGCGCCGTCTACGACCGCTCCGACCTGATCCATCGCGCCATCGCCAACCTGCAGCGCACGCTGCTGGAGGAGAGCCTGATCGTCGCGGCCGTCTGCGTGATCTTCCTGATGCACATGCGCTCGGCGCTGGTGGCCATCCTGATGCTGCCGGTGGGCGTGCTGATCTCGTTCATCGCGATGCACCTGCTGGGCATGAACTCGAATCTGATGAGCCTGGGCGGCATCGCGATCGCCATCGGCGCGATGGTGGACGCGGCCATCGTGATGATCGAGAACGCCCACAAGCACCTGGAGCGCCTTGATCGCCTGAAGCCCGACCACACCGTCAAGGACCGTGCCGACGCGATGCTCGACGCCTGCAAGGAAGTGGGGCCCGCCCTCTTCTTCTCGCTGCTCATCATCACCGTGTCGTTCCTTCCGGTGTTCACGCTGGAATCGCAGGAAGGCCGGCTGTTCTCGCCGCTGGCCTACACCAAGACCTTCTCGATGGCTGGTGCGGCCCTGCTGTCGGTCACGCTGGTGCCGGTGCTGATGATGCTGTTCATCCGCGGCAGGATCATGCCGGAGGCGAGGAACCCGCTGAACCGCTTCCTGATCTGGATCTACCGGCCGATCATCGCAGCGGTCATGCGGTGGAAGATGCTAACCATTGCACTGGCCGTGATCGCCCTGGGCGTGTCCTGGTACCCGGCCTCGAAACTGGGCAGCGAATTCATGCCCACGCTCAACGAAGGCACGCTGCTGTACATGCCGGCCTCGCTGCCGGGCATGTCCATCACCAAGGCCGCCGAGGTGCTGCAAACGCAGGACAAGATCATCAAGAGCTTCCCCGAGGTGAGCTCGGTGTACGGCAAGGCCGGCCGCGCGAACACCGCCACGGACCCGGCGCCGACCGAGATGTTCGAGACGGTCATCAACCTCAAGCCGCAGGAGGAATGGCGGTCGGGGATGACGATCGACAAGCTGATCGCCGAGATGGACAAGGCGCTGCAGTTCCCCGGCGTCTCCAACGCCTGGACGATGCCGATCAAGGCGCGCATCGACATGTTGTCCACCGGCATCCGCACGCCCATCGGCATCAAGGTCTTCGGCAAGGACCTGGGCGAGATGGAGAAGCTCGCCAAGGAGATCGAGGCCGTTGTCAAGACGGTGCCCGGGACGACCTCGGCCTTCGCCGAACGGCTGACGGGCGGCAGCTACCTCAACATCGAGCCCGACCGCGCCGCGCTGGCGCGCTACGGGCTGTCAGTCGGTGAGCTGCTGGACGTCATCGGTACGGCGCTGGGCGGGGAGATGGTCACCACGACGGTGGAGGGCCGCGAGCGCTTCGGCGTGACCGTGCGCTACCCGCGCGAGCTGCGCAGCAACCCCGAGCAGATCGAGCGCGAGGTGCTGGTGCCGATCATGGGCGGGGCGATGGTGCCCTTAGGCCAGGTGGCCAAGGTGGTGGTGGCGCGCGGCACGCCGGGCATCCGCACCGAGAACGCGTTGCTGTCGGCCTACATCTTCGTCGACATCCGCGACCGCGACATCGGCTCCTACGTCGCCGACGCGCGCAAGGCGGTGGCCGAGCAGGTGAAGTTCCCGGCCGGCTACTACATCACCTGGAGCGGCCAGTTCGAGGCGATGGAACGCGCGATCGAGAAGATGAAGATCGTCGTGCCCGTCACCCTGCTGCTGATCTTCCTTCTGCTATACCTGAACTTCCGGCGGCTGACGGAGACCTTCATCGTGATGTTGTCGGTGCCCTTCGCACTGGTGGGCGGTGTCTGGCTCATGTGGTGGCTCAACTACAACCTGTCGGTGGCCGTGGCGGTGGGCTTCATCGCGCTGGCCGGCGTGGCCGCCGAGACCGGCGTCGTGATGCTGATCTACCTGGACCACGCCTGGGAACAAGCCCGTGCGCGTTGTCGTAGCGAAGGCCGGCTGCCTGGCCCGTCTGACCTCTACGGCGCAGTGATGGAAGGCGCGGTCGAGCGGGTGCGCCCGAAGATGATGACCGTGGTCGCCATCATGGCCGGCCTGCTGCCGATCATGTGGGGCAGCGGCACCGGCTCCGAGGTGATGAGCCGCATCGCTGCGCCCATGGTCGGCGGGATGATCTCGTCGACGATCCTGACGCTGTGCGTCATCCCGGCGCTCTACGCGCTGGTCAAGCAATGGCAGCTTCGGCGAGAGAGCCGCCAGGCGGACGCCGAGCCCGGCACCGCTGCGCCTCTCGTACCGCTGGAACCCGCATCAACTCCGTGAGGAACCCCATCATGAACCGACGTCACTTCATCAGGCATGCAGGTGCAATCGCCACCCTGGCCAGCCTGTCAGTCTTCGCCGCCTCACCAGTGCCGGAGGTGCAGGTCTTCAAAAGCCCGAGCTGCGGCTGCTGTGGCTCTTGGGTCGAGCACATGCGTGCGGCCGGCTTCTCGGTGAAGGTGACGGAGGTCGTCGACGCCACTGCAGCACGCAAGCGCCTCGGCCTGCCCGACCGCTACGGCAGTTGCCACACGGCGACCGTCGCCGGCTACGTCCTGGAGGGCCACGTACCGGCCGCCGAGGTGAAGCGCCTGCTGGCTGCCAAGCCCAAGGCCATCGGGCTGGCCGTTCCCGGCATGCCACCCTCGGCGCCCGGGATGGACGTGCCAGGACGCAAGGATCCTTACGAGGTGCTGCTGGTCGACGCGTCAGGCCAGTCGAGCGTTTTTGCGCGGTATCCGAAATAGGTAACGTAGGCGCGGGCTTCGAAAACCGCATTTCACGAAGCGCAGCTACACCGTGATGAACTGACCCATCATCCCTGCGTCCTCATGTTCGAGGATGTGGCAATGGAACATCAGCGGTGTCGGTGAAGCCACTTCGGCGGTTTCCACGGCGACGGTCACGGTTTCCATCGACTGGACGATGAAGGTGTCGCGCAGTCCATGCTCGTACGCTGGTGGCGGGGCCCCGTCGCGCGCAAGCAATGACATCCTTACCCCGTGCACATGGATGGGATGCGCCATGCCCGTGGCATTGGTGAACTTCCAGATTTCAATGGTTTTGGCCGGAACGGCCAGATCGACGCGGCCCATATCGAATACCCGGCCGTTGATCGTGAACTGGCTGCTCATCATGCCGCCGCCAAGGTTGAAAGTTCGGACTGTCGCGCCCACGCTCGCTGCTACGGCCGGTGCGCTGGCCATGGCGCTTGGTGGCTGCGTGATCGCACCGGGCTGCCGGGGCAAGGAGACGCGGCACTTCATCGCCGTGACCTCTGAGGCGCCGGTGCCACCACCCATGCCCATGCTCATGCCGCCGGTGGCGGTGGCGGCAAGGAGCGAGACATCCTGACCACTGGCCACGTTGCTGAAGTCGACCAGGGCCTCCGCCCGCTCGCCCGGGGCGAGCGTGATCGACTGACGTGTGACGGCTGCGGCCAGAAGACCGGACTCGTTGGCCATCTGCAGCATGGGTGCGCCGTTGCCCAGACGCAAAGTCAGGAAGCGGGCATTGCAGCCATTGAGCAGACGCAGGCGGACCCACTGCCGGGGTGCCTGCCAAACCGGCGCGGTGGCACCGTTCACCAAGAGCACGTCCCCGGTGTAGCCGTTCAGTCGATCGCCGGCAGTCAGCGCGTAGTCGATCTGCCCCAATGGCGTGAAGCGCTTGTCCTGAAGCACCAGTGCCAAGTCATCGACGCCCCAGGTACCGGGCAGTTCCGAGCCGGCTTGTGCAGGGTCTTCGACGATCAGCAATCCCGCCAGTCCCATCACCACCTGTCGGCCGGTCGAACCGTGAGTGTGGGGATGGAACCAGCACGTCGACGCAGGGTTGTTGACGGTGAAGTTCGCCTTCCACTGGGCGCCGGGTGCAATGACTTGGTGCGGACCTCCATCCACTTCTGCCGGAATGAGCAGGCCGTGCCAATGAACGGTGGTCTCTTCATCCAACTGATTCTGGACGCGGATGCTGGTTTTCTCGCCCCTTCGCAATTTCAACGCGGGGCCCAGCAAAGAGCCGTTGTAGCCCAGCGTGTTGGTGTTGACGCCGTTGCGGAACGGCGTGGTACCGGTTTGAACAGACAGCGCAAAGGTACGGATGCCCGCAGCATCGACCACGCCCCCGTCGAGGGGGATGAGGGGCAAGGTCTGCTCAACACCAGAGGAAACGACGGCGTCCGCCATTGGCGACGAGGTTGACACGGCAGAGCCAGACGCGCCCATGCTGCCGCCACTGGCACCGCCTCCACAACCGGCGAGGTGTGTCAGCGCCGCCCCCGCCGCGCCAAGCATCAAGGCGCGCCTTGAGGGGGCGCTGATTGAGGGGCTGGTCGCCTTGAGGTCGGGCGCATTTCCCGGGACATGACCCATGACCGCCGAATCTTGAGAGATCCCGACGACAGGAGATGCCAGGACACGGCCCTCTACGAAAGGCGATGTCATCAAATGTGCCCGTCGGAATTGCTCAGCTTCTGGATGAGTGTTGCCATCTCCGCAGCCGTCATGCCGGATGCGTTCGCGGCCGAGTTCATGAAGGCTGTCATCGCTGCGCCCAGAACGCTGGTGGCGGCGGTCGGTGCCATCATGCTGGCTCCCATCATCCCGCCCATGGACATCGAAATCTGGCTGCCGCCCTTCTTGCCATCCATGACGCCATCGGTCGCATCCCTCATCATGGCCGTGACCATCGCTGACGGAACGGTCATGTTGAGATTCTTGGCGTACTGCGACATCGCAGCCAGACTCATTCCATAGTTCCGAGCATCCTGGCTGGCGTTGGTCCCGGAACCGACCATCATCGGATTCATGGGCTGAGTCTTGAGGATGTCACCCACCGAGAAGTAGTTGCCCATGGCCATGTTGGCGGCAACGATGTTGGCGTCGGTCATGCCACCAGCCATGCCACTGGCGCGGGCCTGGGCCATGGCGGTCATGGCCGTGAGCCAGACACCACTGACTGCCGTGCCATTGGCAACTGTCGGCATCACCGCGGTCATCAGGTCGCCAGCACCCATGGTGACAGTCGATCCGGTCGCTTCATCGGTATAGATGCCGCCAGTCATCTGCAGCATCACGGGGCCGGCGTAGCTGCCCAGCGGCATCGTGAAGTTGCCTTGACTGTCCGTGGCAACGCTGGCGATCCGTGCCCCTGTCATGCCGTTGTTGATGGCGTACGCCGTCACCGTGGCCCGCGTCATCGGGCCGTTGAAGACCGTGCCGCTCACGGAGGTGCTCGTCATCCCCGGTCCGCTGCCCATGACGTGGCCGGTGGAGCCCATGAGCTTGTTCATCAGCGCAGGAGTGGTGATGCCGGACTTGTTATGCGCAGAAGTCATGAAGGCATTCATGGCAGCAGCCATTCCTGTGGTGCCGGCCGCAGGCGGCAGCATCATCGAGCCCATCATGCCGCCCATCGGAACCACAACGTTGCCGGCCTTGCCGTCCATGATGCCGTCGGCGGCGTCGTTCATCATCGCGGTGACCATGGCCGATGAGTAACTCATACCCTGCGTCTGGGCGTATTTCGACATTGCAGCCAATGTCATGCCGTAGTTCTGGGCATCCTGGCTCGCAATCGCACCGGAGCCTTGCGCCAAGGGGTCCATGGGCTGGACGTGAACGATGTCCGTGACAGAGAAGTAGCTGCCCATGGCCGTGTTGGCCGCCGCAATGTTGGCATCGGTCATGCCACCGGCCGTCTGCTTGGCGATCGCTTGCGCCATGGAAGTCAAAGGCGTGATCTGGATACCGCCGGTGGTCACGCCTGCGGCCACGGTCGGAATCGCGACACTCATGACGTCGCCCTGCGCCATGCTCATCGTCGTGCCCGTGGCCTCGTCGGTGTAGGTTCCCCCGCTTGCCTGCAGCATCACCGGGCCGGTGTAGGTGCCGATCGACATGCTGAAGTTGCCCGTGGCGTCGGTGGTTGCCGATCCAACCTGAGCGCCGGCTTGTCCGCCTGCGACGCCGTAGGCGACGACTGTTGTGCTGCCGACAGGGCCCTTGGTGACCGCGCCGCTGAGGAAGCCAGTGCCGCCGGAGCCAACGCCTGCAACGACTGTGTCACCCCCTCCACCGCAGGCCGCAGCCAACTGCAGGGTGACCAGCACCGCACCGAGGATCCGGATGCGGGAATAGGAGAGGTTGAACATGGTGAGTGCCTTTCAAAGCGAGGTGCGGCTAACCGACCTGCTTGTCCTTGGGGCCGTGATAGAAGTACATGCCGATGCGAACCCGTTGATCAGCACCGCTCTGGCCACGGTCTTGGTCACTCAGCGCGGTCGCATCGCGCACGACTTCGTGGAAGGTTCTGAGCCAGACCTGGCGCGCCAACGCGTTCATGGCGGCCACTGATTCAGGCCGCAGGTCATCGGCGAAGACGCTTTGTTCCAGCATCGGGGTGCCGGACCGTCTGAGGTTGTGTGTCGCTGCGGCGAGGTGGTCTGCGAGGTTGTCGGAGAAAAGTTGATGCATCTCGGCGGCGCCTTCGCTGGGTACGAAGGCTTCGGTGCACAACCTGACCTTGTCGCCCTCGGCGTCAGTGTCGGTATCCAGCCGCTTGGTGATGCCCAGCCGGTTCAACTCTCGCAGCAAGGTGTGCGGGTGCACATCGTTGGTTACCGAGGCGGCCAGAGACTCAAACGATGCTGGGCCACCGCCGAGGATCAGGATGCGCGGTCGGCCCTCGGAGTCGCAGTAGGCCGGATCATTGGACCAACGTGCAAAGACCTCCATGACCGCGCCGAAGGTCTTCGCTTGCGGCAGCGGTCTTCCAACCGAGCGCCATTCCCGTACATCCTTGCGGTGTATGCCGGTCAGGGCGCTGATGCTGGAAGCATTGACCTTCGTTGAACTGTCCTCGAGCACGCCGGGTGCGGCGTCCAGAAAGGTCTGCTTGAGTGCATTGGCAAAGCGGGGGTAGGTGACACCCTCGTGCAAGAGCCACTCCACGAGTGGCACCATCACTCGCAAGGCTGCATCGAGCGAGAGGTCGGAGCGGGATTCGGGTAGGTCCATCACGATGCCAGGAGTACAGCATGGGAAAAAATCCCATATATTGACTTGGCGCAATCTTGCCTTCAGCCGACCGGCAGACCGGGCCGGCCCATCGGCGCATGAGGCTCATCGATCACGCAAGGCCCTTCCTGAACGCCAGATCCACCATGTGGTCGCGGCGATGGCGGCATAGTTCAACGCCAGCATCCAGGGCGTATTCCACGCGACACCATCGAACCCGCGCTCCGTGAACGGATAGAGCACCGGCACCGCGTAGTAGTCGGCCGAATGCGTGAAGACATCGATCACGATGTGCGACCACCAGCCCAGCAGCGGGATCCAGAAGGCACGCCGGGTCGCCCACACGGCGGCGGTGACCAGCGCGGCAATCGGGGCGCTGTGCATCACGCAATGCAGCGTGTGCGACCAGAACTGAACCTGCGGTGGCAGTCCAGGCTCCTGGCCAGGAACCGCCACGGCATAGCCGCGCAAAGCCGCAAACGATCCGTCGCCTATCAGCCACCAGCCTGCGATGGGCAGCAGGTGCAGGACATCGGGCAGAGCCGCCAGGATCAGCGTGGCGATCACCGTGAGTCGCGACAGCGGGCGGCGACGGTGGACCGCCGTGGCCCCGACAGCCGCCCAGAGCGTGTGCGCGACGATGTCCATGACCCGCCGGCGGTCAGTCCGGCTTCAGCTCAGCGCTGCGCAGCCGCAGCGCATTGGTGATCACCGACGCCGAACTCAGGCTCATCGCCAGCGCCGCGATCATCGGCGACAGCAGCCAGCCGGTGAACGGGAACAGCACGCCAGCCGCCAGCGGCACACCCAGCGCGTTGTAGACGAACGCGAATGCCAGGTTCTGCTTCATGTTGGCCACCGTGGCCACCGACAGAGCGCGCGCCGTGGCGATCCCGCGCAGGTCGCCCTTCACAAGGGTGAGCTGCGCGCTGTTCATCGCCACGTCGGTGCCGGTGCCCATCGCGATGCCGACATCGGCGAGTGCCAGGGCGGGCGCATCGTTGATGCCGTCCCCGGCCATCGCGACCTTCCGGCCCTCGGACTGCAGCTTCTCGACGAGCTTGAGCTTGTCGGCGGGCTTCACTTCCCCGTGGACCTCGTCGATGCCCAGGCGCTGGCCGACGGCGCGCGCCGTCGTCAGGCCGTCTCCCGTGGCCATCACCACGCGCAAGCCGGCCGCACGCAATGAAGTAAGCGCATCGGCGGTGGTCGCCTTGATCGGGTCGGACACCGCGAGCAGCCCCGCGAGCTTCTGGTCGACCGCCAGGTGCATCACGCTGGCGCCCTGGCTGCGCAGCGCCTCGGCCCGGGTGGCCAAGGGCGACACGTCGATGCCGAGCTGCTCCATCAGGGCCGTGTTGCCCAGCGCGAGGGCCTTGCCGCCGATAGTGCCGCGCACGC
Source organism: Aquabacterium sp. (assembly GCA_030654555.1). Classification (GTDB taxonomy): domain Bacteria; phylum Pseudomonadota; class Gammaproteobacteria; order Burkholderiales; family Burkholderiaceae_C; genus Pseudaquabacterium. Next base: position 6,597 of record JAURXG010000605.1, on the reverse strand, counting down.
CGATGCCGGACTCGGAGTCGAACTGCTCGGGCTTGTCCAGCGCAAGTCCTCGCTCCCGGGCGGCGGCGACGATAGCCGCAGCCAAGGGGTGCTCGCTGCCCTGGTCGAGACTGGCCGCCAGCCGAAGTACCTCGTCTTCCGTGGTCCCGCTCGCGCCGATGGCGCGCTCGAAGGTCGGGCGCCCCTCGGTCAGCGTGCCGGTCTTGTCGACGATCAGGGTGTCGATCTTGCGCAGGTTCTCGATCGCGGCGGCATCCCGGAACAGCACGCCGTTCGTCGCACCGCGCCCGGTGGCGACCATGATCGACATCGGCGTGGCCAGTCCCAGCGCACAGGGGCAGGCGATGATCAGCACGGCAACCGCGTTGATCAGGCCATAGACCCAGCTGGGCTCGGGACCGAACAGACCCCAGCCGAAGAAGGTCAGCAGGGCGACGCCCACAACGGCCATGACGAAGTAGCCCGCGACTTGATCGGCCATGCGCTGCATTGGCGCGCGCGAGCGCTGGGCCATCGCGACCATCTGCACGATCTGCGCGAGCACGGTGGCCGAGCCGACGTGCTCCGAGCGCATGACGAGCGCCCCGCTGGTGTTCATCGTCGCGCCGATTAGCTTGTCGCCGACGCGCTTGGTCACGGGCAGCGGCTCGCCGGTCAGCATCGATTCGTCCAGCGCACTGCTGCCCTCGACGACGAGGCCATCGACCGGCACCTTCTCGCCGGGCCGCACGCGCAGCAGGTCGCCGACATGCACATGCGAGAGCGGCACATCGGACTCACTGCCATCGGCGGCGATGCGGCGTGCTGTCTTGGGTGCCAGGCCCAGCAGCGATTTGATCGCCGCCGAGGTCTGCGACCGTGCCTTCAACTCCAGGATCTGGCCGAGCAGCGTCAACGAGATGATGACCGCCGCGGCCTCGAAGTACACCGCCACGCGGCCCATCGACACGAAGGATGCCGGGAACACCTCCGGCGCCACCGTGGCGACCACGCTGTAGACGAAGGCGGCACCGGTGCCGAGGCTGATCAGCGTCCACATGTTGGGGCTGCGGTTGGCGATCGACTGCGCGCCGCGCACGAAGAAGGGTGCGCCGGCCCAGAGCACGATGGGCAGCGTCAGCGCCAGCTCGATCCAGCTCTGCCGGGACATGTCGAACCAGCCCAGGCGGTGGCCGAACATCGCGAGCACGGTGACGACCACCGTCAAGGGCAGCGTCCACCAGAAGCGACGCTTGAAGTCGACGAGCTCCGGGTTCTCGCCTTCGTCGAGTGCCGGCAGGACCGGCTCCAGCGTCATGCCGCACTTGGGGCAGTTGCCCGGATGGTCCTGGCGGATCTCCGGGTGCATCGGGCAGGTGTAGATCGTACCTGACGTGGTCTCGACGGGGGGCGGGGCGGCCGGCGCAGGATCCACATATCGCGCGGGCTCGGCACTGAACTTGGCCAGGCACTTGGCGCTGCAGAAGTAGTACGGCCGCCCTTCGTGCTCGGCGTGGTGCGGCGATGCCTCGGTGACGGTCATGCCGCAGACCGGGTCTTTCAGGGCCTCGGTGCTGGCGACTGCCAGAGGCTGCTCGTGCTCGCGTCCATGGCCATGCGTGTGGTCGTGTTTGCGGGCGTGGCCATGGACGTGCGATCTCGCATCAGCGGGTGCCTTGCCGTGCGAGTCGCCTTCATGGCCGGCGTGCGACTTCATGTCCATGGTCCTACACCTCCCGGCTGGTTGAACGGCCGGCGCCTGCGTCATGGCGGCCGTGGCCGCCATGACCGTGAAACAGGTGCATCACCGGGCAGGCGAGCAGCAGCAGGTAGGGCCAGTAGCCGGCGACGTGGCCCCAATGCTCGCGCAAAAGGTAGAAGGCAACGATCAGCGCCGTCATCGCCGCAGCGACCCACAAGGTGCGCGATGGCCTACCCGTCTGAGGTGCCGAACTGGTTTGCTGGGATGGGTCGGTCGACATGATGGACTCCTTGTGAACTCCCGCGAAGCCAAGTTGGCGATGTCCCGGGGATCGGGAACACAAAGTTGGACATCCCCATGATGTGAAGGTCAAGCGGCATTCGCGGCAGATTGCAGACTCAAGTGAGCCGCCGCTTCCGCCAGGCCGGACCCGCAGCGACAGCATGGCGGTCTGTCATCGCGGCGGGCGCGAATCTGTACCGCGCTCAACTCGTTGAAGGTCGCTGCATCACTTGCCGTCGACAGGCATCGCGGGCATGCGTTGCATCATCATTTCCATCATGGTCTGCATCGTCTCCATGCGTGCCTCCATCATCTGGTGATGCTTGGCCATGTCGGCCGGCATGCTCTTGGCATCGGCCTTTGCGCCCATCATCGGCTTTCCACCCGATGCGCCCATGCCAGACATGCCACCCAAGCCGGACATGTCTTTCATCATCTGCATGCCTTCACCCATGGCCTTCATGTGTGCCGCCATCAGCGCCTGCCGTTCTTCCGGGGTCTTCGCGGTGGCCATCCTGTCGCGCATGTCACGCATGGCCTGCATCCGCGCATCCTGCGCTGGCATGGGCATCGACGCAGCGCTCGCTGGATGATGGGCAGCGTGTTCACCGGACTTGGCAGGCTGGGCTGCGAGGTTTCCTAATGGAGCCGCCAGGACGACGGCGGTGGATAGAACGATGGCTTTGTGGAACGAGGTCATGTTGATCTCCTGATCAGCGGAACAAGGTGCGTCGGAACGCACGGGGATAGCTGGAAACTGGAAAGAAGCCCGGCGAAGGCGGGCGTCGCCATGCCGCGGTCAGCCGCACGCGGGAGCAGGGCCCGCGGACTGGCCGCAGGGATCTATAGCGTCAGGCGCAGCAAGCGGATGACCAGGGGCGGCCCCTGCGCGGTTGTCTGCCAACGCAACCAGTGCACAGCAGCTGAACTGCCCGGTACGTCGAGCGGCCAGTGAAAGAATGCCACGACCGAGGACGCAGGAAGGTCGACGGACGAGGACACGCCTTTGGACAGTGCCGAGGCCTCGTCGTCGCAGAACTTCTGGCAGCTTTGCGCAGCGGCGGAGCGTTCGTGCGGCAACTGCAAAGCAGCAACGGTCTGCCCCTCTGAAGCGTGATGGTCTCCGGCGCGCACGTTCGCACGATGTGCCGCCCCACCCGCCATCGTCGCTTGGGCGGCCCCGCTGCGCTGCACGGCACTGGGTGCAGTCAGGCATGCATTGACCACCCCGGAGGCCAGCGCGAACAGCCACCCCACCAGCGTCAACCAGACGATGCGCTGCAGATGGCGACGACGGAAACTCAGGCTTCGCATAAGGCGACTGTCCATTTGTGCAAGCAATCGGTCTGTTCGCTGGCGCTCTTGCGTCCTATAAGGCAGGGTGCCGCCTCTCCGTTCAACCTTGCAGGGTCACAGTCAGTGTGGTGGACTCGGCATGCTTGTTGCCCCAATTCAACAGTGGTCTTGTGCGATCCTGGCGTCCAGCGTATCGGGAGCACTCGCCACCGCCTTGAGCTTGAAGGGGTTGCGCCTCCTGCGTGCCCAGGTGGTTGTGCCCATCGAAGTCCATCGCAGAACCCGTTTCGAAGTTCCAGCGGACCTGAAGCGCTGACGGGCGCTCGCTGCACCGTTCCACGAACTGGCCCGCAGCCACTGTGCCGGAATGAATGACCTCGGCACCACCTGACCACCGAATGTCGACGATGTCGGCCCGTACGGGCGACGAAGCTGCCATTAAGGGCGCGGCAGGAATGATTGGGTGCACGGCGGGTCCATTGTTGGCGTGCCGAGGGCCCGAAGGTCGCCCGATGGGTTACGCGCTGGCATGCCAGGTCCGATGCGGCTTGTTTTCAGAGTATGAGGGTCGCCTAAGTCCTGTCAGAGCCTGCGCGCAGCAGCGCCATCGCGGTGACGGCAGCCAGTTGCCAGCCGACCCAGACCATCGTGACGCCCACGCTGGCTACAAGCACACACGGCGCAATCGACCAGCCCGCACGCTGAAGCGCCAAAGCAAGCAGGACGCCCGCGAACACCCATGTCCATGTCCGCAACTCGGCCAGGCTCTCAGAAGTCGCGTTACGCGCCAGGCTGCAGCTCCCCGCCGCCGCGCCGAGCACCAGCAACGTTGGCCATGGATGCGGTTCGGCCGGTTGCCACCATCCCGACCACGCCAGGCCGACCTCAATCAGTAGAGCCAGTCCTACCGCTGCGACGAGGGCGCCGCCGGACAGCGCGTCGAGCGCCGCCCTCAAAGTCGCCCAAGGCGCGTCCTGATCCATGTGCAGCAGGACCAGGCGATAGGCCAGGAAGCCGCCGATGGCCGGCAGCATGCACTCGCGCCAGGCCAGGCCAGCAACAAAGGACACGACGACCAGCAACAGGCCTGCAGCAGGTTGCAGCCGGCGTGCATTCATGGCTACACCCGGAAGTTCACTTGGTTGGTTGAATGTCAGTGAGAACCATCTTGCCGCCGTCGTTGACGACCATGAACTTGACCTTGTCGCCAGCCTTCACCGAAGCGAGCAGGGCCTTGTCTTTGGCGGTGAAGACCATGGTCATGCCGGGCATGTCCATGTGCTTGATGTCACCGTGCTTGATCGTGACCTTGCCGGCCTCCTGATCGACCTTCTTCACTTCGCCGCTGGTCATCTCGGCGGCTTGTGCCATGCCCATCTTGCCGTGATCCATGGCTGCTTGGGCAAAGCTGCTTGCGGGCATCGCAACACCCAGGGCCAGTGCCGAGATGGCCAGAATTTGCTTGATCATGTGATTGAACTCCTCAAGAGTGGTTGGAAAAAACGGTCGTCGACCCGTCCTTCTGGACGAGCAGGACTTCGTAGCGATCGTGACGACCGCGATAGGCGGGCCCGTCCATGCCCGGCGAGCCGATCGGCATGCCCGGTACGGCCAAGCCGAGCGCACCGGGCCTGACTTTGAGAAGCCGGTGGATGTCGGCCGCCGGAACGTGGCCTTCGACGACATAGCCCTGGACCAGCGCCGTGTGGCAGGAACCCAGCTTCTTCGGCATGCCCAGCCGTGCACGCGCCGCCGCATTGCCCTGGTCGTAGGCGCTGACCCTGAAGCCCTTGTCTTCCAGGTGCGCGATCCAGTCCTTGCAGCAGCCGCAGTTCGGGTCCTTCCACACCTGGACTGCCACGGTCTGCGCGGGTGCCGCGAATGCCCTCACCGCGCCGAGCGATGCCAGAAGGCCGACAAAGCGGCGTCGGGACGCGAAGGACTTGTGCAGGGCGATCTTCGTCATGGCAGGCAGCGCTCCGACAGCGACGTGGTCACTTCTTGTTGACCCTGATGGCACCCTTCATGCCGGCCTCGTAGTGGCCCGGCATCAGGCAGGCGAAGTTCACCGTGCCCGCCTTGGTGAACCGCCAGACGATCTCGCCTTGCTTGCCTGGCGCCAGCGTGACCTTGCTCGGCTCGTCGTGCACCATGTCGGGGAACTTCTTCATGACCTCCAGATGCTCCAGCAGTTCCTTCTCGGTGCCGAGGCTGAGCTCGTGCTTGACCTGGCCGAGGTTCTTGATCACGAAACGCACGGTCTCGCCCTGCCTGACCTGGATGTCCGACGGCGAGTAACGCATCGAGTCACTCATCTCGACCGTGATCGTGCGCGTTGCCTTCGTCGCAGTGCCCGGCTTGCCGATGGCGGTTTCCTCGTCGCCGTGGCCATGTCCGCCGGCATGATTGCCGGCGGCGAACGCGGCGCCAGACAGACCGAGGACGGCCAGGGCGACAAAGCGGATGGAAACGGTCTGGCGGCTCATGTCTGCAGCTTTCTGGGTGGGGTCGATCAATTCGATGGGAAGTGGCCGGTCAATGGCCACTGTGGGATGTCGGCTTTCGCACCTGGACTTCGGTGGGAGTTGCCGGCATGACGGCACGCGGCATGGACTGCCCGCCTTCGGACTTGAATCGCTCAGGCTCGGACAACGGGCCGGCGTACTCGTGCGCCACCGTTCCCTCCGGGTGCTTGAACCAGCCCGGATCCTTGTAGTCACCGGGCGACTGATCACGGCGCACCTTGATCACGCTGAACATGCCGCCCATCTCGACCGAGCCGAAGGGCCCGTCGCCGGTCATCATGGGCGCAGTGTTGTCCGGAATGGGCATCTCCATCTCCGTCATGTCGGCCATGCCGCGCTCGCCCATCACCATGTAGTCGGGGATCAGGTTGTTGACCTTCTTGGCCAAGCCTCGGTGGTCGACGCCGATCAGCGTGGGCACGTTGTGCCCCATCGCGTTCATCGTGTGGTGGCTCTTGTGGCAGTGGAAGGCCCAGTCGCCCTCCTCGTCCGCCAGGAACTCGATCTGCCGCATCTGCCCGACCGCGATGTCGGTGGTGACCTCCGGCCAGCGCGCGCTCGTGGGCGTCGGTCCGCCATCGGTGCCGGTGACGGTGAATTCGTGGCCGTGCACGTGGATGGGATGGTTGGTCATCGTCAGGTTGCCGATGCGGATGCGCACCTTGTCCTTGAGTCGCACGTTGAGCGAATCGATGCCCGGGAAGATGCGGCTGTTCCAGGACCACAGGTTGAAGTCCAGCATCGTCATCGTCTTGGGCGTGTAGCTTCCAGGATCGATGTCGTAGGCGTTGAGAAGGAAGCAGAAGTCACGCT
>JAURXG010000600.1 GCA_030654555.1 Aquabacterium sp. | reverse complement strand
TCGCGCACCGCCTGCGCGGTGCTGCAGCGCTCGCCGAAGCGCGCTTTCAGCGCGGTGATCATCTCGGCCGGCACCGGCCGGGGTTGCAGCATGCGGGCGATGTCGACGGGGGCATTCATGGCGGGGCTCCAGCGGGGCAGGCGGACAAGACGGCGATGGTATGACGTTTGACCCCGCGCAGGCCGGCGTGGTGTTGTGCAGCGCCGCCGGCCGGTCGGGCGATGTTGGGGCAACATCCCGGGTTCAGCGCCCATTCAGCCCGGCTACCAGGAGACCTTCAGATGGCCAACCGCCTCACCCAGATCGCCACCCGCACCGGAGACGACGGCACCACCGGCCTGGGCGACGGCAGCCGCGTGCCCAAGCACCACCTGCGGGTGATGGCGATGGGCGACGTCGACGAGCTCAACTCGACGCTCGGCGTGCTGCTGGCCGAGCCGCTGCCCGACGACGTGCGCGCGCTGCTGGTGGTGATCCAGCACGAACTGTTCAACCTGGGTGGCGAGCTGTCGATCCCCGGCTTCTCGCTGCTCAAGGACGAGGCGGTGAAGCAGCTCGACGATGCACTGGCGCAGCACAACGCCGCGCTGCCGCGACTGGCCGAGTTCATCCTGCCGGCCGGCACGCGCAGCGCGGCACTGGCCCATGTCAGCCGCAGCGTGGCGCGCCGCGCCGAGCGCGCAGTGGTTCTGCTGTCGGCGCAGGAGGCGGTGAACGACGCGCCGCGCCAGTACCTCAACCGGCTGAGCGACCTGCTGTTCGTGCTGGCCCGGGTGCTCAACCGCGCCAACCTCGACGGGCTGGGCGGCGACGACGTCTACTGGCGCAGCGAGAAGCTGGCGCGCGGCGAAGGCTGATCGAGCAGGCTGCGCGCCGCGCGGCGCTCAGTCCACCTTGGCGTTGGCGGCCTTCACCACCTTGGCCCACTTGGTGGATTCGGCGGCGATGAACTTGGCGAAATCGGCGCTGCTCATGCCGCCGGGAATCGCGCCCTGGGCCACCAGCCGCTCCTTCAGCGACGGGCTGGCCAGCGCCTTGGCGGTCTCCTGCTGCACACGGGCCACCACGTCGGCCGGCGTGCCGGCCGGCGCCATCAGGCCGAACCACGAGGTGGCGTCGTAGCCCTTCAGCGCGGCGCCGCCGGCCTCGGCCACCGTGGGCAGGTCGACCGCCTCCGAGCGCTTGAGGCTGGTCACCGCCAGGCCCTTCAACTTGCCGGCCTTGATGTGCGGCAGCGCCGAGGGCAGGTTGTCGAACATCAGGTCGACGTTGCCGCCCATCAGGTCGATCAGCGCCGGGCCCGAGCCGCGGTAGGGCAGGTGGGTCATGAAGGTGCCGGTCATGCTCTTGAACAGCTCGCCGGCCAGGTGGATGGAGGTGCCGTTGCCCGAGCTGGCCATGTTGAACTTGCCCGGGTTGGCCTTGGCCGCGCGGATGAAGTCGGCCACCGAGTTGATGCCGTACTTCTGCGCCATCGCCGGGTTCAGCACCAGCACGTTGGGCACGCCGGCCACCAGCGTGATGGGCACGAAGTCCTTCACCGGGTCGTAGGGCATCTTGGGGTAGAGCGCGGCATTGATGGCATGCGTGCCCACCGTGCCCATCAGCAGCGTGTAGCCGTCGCCGCCGGCCTTGGCCACCTCGGCCGCGCCGTTGTTGCCGCCCGCGCCGGGCTTGTTGTCGACCACGAAGGGCTGGCCGAAGGCCTTCTGCAACTCGGGCGCCAGCGCACGGGCCAGGATGTCGGTGGTGCCACCGGCAGCAAACGGCACGACGATGCGCACCGGCTTGCTCGGCCAGCCTGCTTGGGCGGCGGCCAGCGCGGGTGCGATGAGGGCGAGTGAGAGGGCGGCTCGGCCGAGCAGGCGGCGTTGACGATTCATGGCAAGGGTCTCCGTGCGTTGGAATGGTGTCGCGGCATGCGCGGCGACCCGCAGTGTGCCTTGGCGGCCGCAGGGGGCCCTTGCAGTGCCTCAAGTGCTGCCCGCTGGCAGGCGGGCAGATCCTTCGCCAGCCTCTCGCAGATCCGCAGGGATCTGCTCGGTGCGGGCTCAGCGCGCCGGTCGCAGCGGCAGCAGGCGTTGCGCGGGCGCGCCGCCGCGGTGCAGCACGGGCGTGGCCGGCAGCGTGGCCGGGCTGGCCGCACGGGATGCGGCCGGCAGCTGCCGCAACGCCGGCGGGGCGGGCCGGAAGCCGGCGATCAGGGTGGACAGGGACATGGCGCGCTCCTGCAGCCGGGGTCCGCCTGCCGAAGCAGGCCGTGATCGCTCCGGCGCCTGACGCTTTATCGGCGGTCCGGGCGCTGGCTTGATGTCCGGGCGCGCAAGTCTTGGTAGCGATGTGTAAGCGCCGGCGTCGCCGACACGCGCCGTCACGCGCCGTCACGCGCCGGCGCGTCAGGCCGTCGCGCCGGTCAGGCGGGCGGGCTCACCCAGCCGCGCGGCACGGCACCCAGCAGCCGGCGCGTGTACTCCTGTTGCGGCGCGGCCAGGATCTGCGCGGCGCTGGCCTGCTCCACCACCTCGCCGTCCTTCATCACCAGCACCTCGTCGCTGATGAAGCGCACCACGGCCAGGTCGTGGCTGATGAAGACATAGGCCAGGCCCAGTTCGTCCTGCAGGTCGCGCAGCAGGTTCAGCACCTGCGCCTGCACGCTGACGTCGAGCGCGCTCACCGCTTCGTCGAGCACCAGCACCTCGGGGTTCAGCGTCAGGCAGCGGGCGATGGCCACGCGCTGGCGCTGGCCGCCCGAGAACTCGTGCGGGTACTTGCCGAAGGTCTCGGGCCCCAGGCCCACCTTGGTCAGCAGCGCGCGGGCGCGGTCCTCGCGCTCGGCGGTGTCGGCGCCGATGCCATGGATGGCCATCGGCTCGACCAGCGTCTGGCCGATGGTGAAGCGCGGGTTCAGGCTGGCGTACGGGTTCTGGAACACGATCTGGATGCGCCGGCGCATGACCTGGCGTTCGCGGTCGCTCAGCGCCAGCAGGTTCTGGCCGTCGAAGATCACCTCGCCGCCGGTGGGCTCGTGCAGGCGCAGCCGCGTCAGCCCCATCGTCGTCTTGCCCGAGCCCGACTCGCCGACCACGCCGAGGGTGTGGCCGCGCCGCAGCTTGAAGTTCACGCCCTGCACCGCCTTGAACTCACGCTGGCCGAACAGCCCCTGCTTGATGAAGAAGCTCTTGGCCAGCGAGCGCACCTCCAGCACCACCGGGGCGGCGGGGTCCTTGGCCGGCCCGGGCGCGGACGAGGCCACGGTGCCGCCGGCCGCGCCGTCCACGCCGCCAGCGATGTGCTCGTCGATCACCGTCAGCCGTGCCGGCGTGTCGGTCAGGCTGGGCCGGCAGGCCAGCAGCGCGCGGGTGTAGGCGTCCTGCGGCGCGCTGAAGATCTGCGCCACCGGGCCCTGCTCGCGCACGGCGCCATGGCGCATCACCACCACCCGGTCGGCGATCTCGCCCACCACGCCCAGGTCGTGGCTGATGAACAGCACGCTCATGCGCAGCTTGTCCTTCATCCGCGCGATCAGCTCGAGGATCTGGCGCTGGATGGTCACGTCCAGCGCGGTGGTGGGCTCGTCCGCAATCAGCAGCTTGGGCTCGCAGGACAGCGCCATCGCGATCATCACCCGCTGCTGCTGGCCGCCCGACAGCTCGTGCGGATAACACTTCAGCCGCCGCTGGGGCTCGGGCAGGCCGACCTCGTTGAGCAGCTCCTCGGCGCGCGCCATCGCGGCGCGCCGGCCCAGGCCCAGGTGCTTGACCAGCGGCTCGGCCAGCTGCGCGCCGACGGTGAACACCGGGTTCAGCGATTGCATCGGGTCCTGGAAGACGCAGGCGATCTCGCGCCCGCGCAAGGCCTGCAGCTCGGGCCGGGTGGCCGTCAGCAGGTCGCGGCCCTGCCACAGGATGCGCCCGCTGCGCTGCGCGTTGTCGGGCAGCAGGTTCAGGATCGACATCGCGGTGACGCTCTTGCCCGAGCCCGATTCGCCCACCAGGGCCAGCGTGCTGTTTTCGGGGATGTCGAAGCTGACACCCTGCACGGCGTTGACCACCGTCTTGGCGCCACGCTCGCCGAGGCGGAAGGCGACCTGCAGGTCTTGGATGGACAGCAACATGGGGCTCACTCCGCGCCGCGCAGCTTGGGGTCCAGCGCGTCACGCCAGCCATCGGCCATCAAGGAGAACGCGGTGACGAACACCGCCATGAAGGCCGTTGCCGTGGCCAGCTGCCACCAGTGGCCGAGGATCAATTCACTCTGTGCTTCGGCCAGCATCGTGCCCCAGCTGACCTGGTCGATGGGCACGCCCAGCCCCAGGTACGACAGGATCACCTCGCTCTTGATGAAGCCCACCACCAGCAGGCTCATGCGCACCAGGATCACGTGGCTGACGTTGGGCAGGATGTGGCGGAACATGCGGCTGGTGGTGCTGGCGCCGATGGCTTCGGCGGCGCGCACGTACTCGCGGCCGCGGTGCTTGATGAACTCGGCGCGCACCTGGCGGTACAGCCCGGTCCAGCCGGTCAGCGCCAGGATCAGCACCACGGTGTCCACGCCCCGGCCCAGCACCGCGGCAAAGGCGAAGATCAGCAGGATGTCGGGCACGGCGGTGAAGACGTTGTAGACCCACTCGAGGAAGTCGCCCACCTTGCCGCCGAAGAAACCGCCCAGCGCGCCCAGCACGGTGCCGATCACCGTGGCCAGCAGGGCGGCCAGCACGCCGACGAAGACCGAGATCTCGGTGCCCTTGATGGCCTTGGCCAGCACGTCGCGGCCCAGCCGGTCGGCGCCCAGCGGCAGCGTCTGGGCCTTCACCGTCTCGGTGGTCTGCAGCTTGGAGGCACGCTCGGCCCATTCCTGGTAGCGCGGCGCCAGCGGGTCGATGTCGCTCAGGTCGACGGGGGGCAAGGCCTTGCCTTCGGGCCCGGCCAGCGTGCCGGCATCCTCGCCCGCACGCGGGCCCAGGATCGTCGGCGGCGCGTTGGGCACCGCCAGTTCACGCTGCCACTGGCTGGCCACCAGGCCGGTGGCCGAGGCCACGATCAGCAGCAGGAAGGCGGCCACGACCACCAGCGAGACCATGCCCACGCGGTCGCCCTTGAAGCGGCGCCAGGCCGTGAGCCACACCCCGGCCGAGCGCTGCACCGGCACGGCGGCAGACGACGTCATCACGGTGCTCATCGCAACACCACCCGTGGGTCCACGACTTTGTAGAGCAGGTCGGTGCCCAGGTTGATCAGCATCGTCAGCATCGCCAGGTAGACCGTGGCAGCCTGGATCACGGGATAGTCGCTGCGGTTGACGGCCAGCAGCACCTCGCGGCCCAGGCCGGGGATCGAGAAGAACACCTCGATCAGGAACGAGCCGACGAAGATGCCCGGCAGCGCCAGGCCCACGTTGGTGAGGATGGGGATCATCGCGTTGCGCAGCACATGGCGGAACAGCACCACCGGCTCGGTCAAACCCTTGGCGCGCGCGGTGCGCACGTAGTCATGGCCCAGTTCGTCGAGGAAGAAGCTGCGGTACAGCCGCGTCTGCGGCGACACGCCCACTATCACCGCCAGCAGCACCGGCAGCGGCGCGTACTGGGTCAGGTTGGTCCAGGTGCTGTTGCTCCAGCCCTGCACCGGAAACCAGCCCAACTGGAAGCCGAACACGTACTGGCCCACGATCACGTAGACCAGGAAGCTGATCGACAGCGCCACCGTGGTGGCCACCATCAGCGTGCGGTCGGTCAGCGAGCCGCGCACATAGGCCACGCCCAGCGCGATCGGCACGGCCAGCACGGTGTCGAGGATCAGGATCGGCAGCATCACCGTCAGCGTGGCCGGCATGCGCGTGGCGAACAGCGTGCTCACCGCCTCGTTGGTGGCCCAGCTGCGGCCCCAGTCGAAGGTGGCGATCTGCTTCAGGAAGATGCCGAACTGCACGTAGGCCGGCTGGTCCAGCCCCAGCTGCTGGCGGATCGCGGCGATCTGCTCGGGCGTGGCGTTCTGGCCGGCCAGGATGATGCTGGGGTCGCTGCCGAAGAAGTGGAACAGCAGGAACACCAGCAGCACCACGCCAAAGAGCGTGGGCACCATCTGCCACAGGCGTTTGATCACATAGGCCAGCATCGGTGCCTTGCTCCGGGGAACGGGTGGGCCGGGCGCTCGTGGCGCGGGGGCCGGGATTTCGGGATGCGCGAGTCTAGGTCAGGCGCTCGAGCCCGACCGACTATCGCAAACCCCGTGCCCGGGTGCCTGCAGGGTGCTGCGCCGGGCGCCTGGGCGCCGCTAGACTGCGCGCTTCATCCTGAACCCCTGCACCGCATCGGCCAGCACCCCGGCCGGCCGTGGCCGCACCCCCTGCGCATGCACCCGACATCGCCCTTCGACCCGCAGCGGCGCGCGCTGCTGCTGAGCCCCACGCTGGCGACGCTGGCCGCGGCCCTGCCCGCGGCATCGATCGCGGCGCCGGCCGCAGCGCCCAAGGTGCTGCGCATCGCTTTCAGTTCGGCCGAGACCGGCTTCGACCCCGCACGCATCAGCGACCTGTACTCGCGCACCGTCACCTCGCACATCTTCGAGGCGCTCTACGGCTACGACCACCTGGCCCGCCCGGTCAAGCTGGTGCCGCGCCTGGCCGACGGCCTGCCCGAGCACTCGCCCGACTTCCGGGTCTGGACGGTGCGGCTCAAGCGCGGCATCTACTTCGCCGACGATCCGGCCTTCAAGGGTCAGCGCCGCGAGCTGGTGGCCGACGACGTGCTCTACGCCTTCAAGCGCGCGGTCGACCCGGCCAACAAGAGCCCGATGGCCACCTCGGTGCTCGACGAGGGCTTCATCGGCCTGGCCGAGCTGCGCCAGGCCGCACTCGACCAGCGCCAGCCCTTCGACTACGACGCCCCGATCGAGGGCCTGCGCGCGCTCGACCGCCACACCGTGCGCTTCAGCCTGAAGGCGCCGCGCCCGCGCTTCGTGCAGTCGCTCACCGCCAGCGACATCCTGCCGCCGCAGGCGCGCGAGGTGGTGCAGCACTATGGCGAGACCATCGGCGACCACCCGGTGGGTACCGGGCCGTTCCGCCTCAAGCACTGGGTGCGCGGCAGCAAGATCGTGCTCGAGCGCAACCCCGGCTACCGCGAGGAGGTCTACAGCGCCGAGCCCGCGCCCGACGACGCCGAGGGCCAGGCCATCCTGGCGCGCTTCAAGGGCCGGCGCCTGCCGCTGGTCGACGAGGTCGAGGTGTCGGTCATCGAAGAGAACCAGCCGCTGTGGCTGAGCTTCCTGAACGGCCAGATCGACGGCCTGGTGGCCAACACCGGCGCGGTGCCGATCGACTTCGCGATGCTGGCCGTGCCCAACGGCCGGCTCGCGCCCAACCTCGCCAAGCAGGGGGTGCAGCTGCAGCGCAACCTGCGCTCGGACTGCGCGATCCTGTACTTCAACATGGACGATCCGGTGGTGGGCGGCTACACGCCCGACAAGGTGGCGCTGCGCCGTGCGCTGTCGCTGGCCTACGACGTCGAGCGCGAGATCCGCCAGGTGCGGCGCGGCCAGGCGGTGCCGGCGCAGTCGCCGCTGTTGCCCGGCACCACCGGCTACGACCCGGCGTTTCGCAGCACGATGGGCGAGTACGACCCGGCGCGCGCCAAGGCCCTGCTCGACCTGTACGGCTACGTCGACCGCAACGGCGACGGCTGGCGCGAAGGCCCCGACGGCCAGCCGCTGACGCTGGTGATGACCACCGAGCCCGAGCAGATCTACCGCTTGTTCAACGACGTGTGGCGGCGCTGCCTGCAGGCGGTGGGCATCCGCTGCGAGTTCAAGATCGGGCAATGGCCGTCGAACATGAAGTCCGCGCTCGCCGGCTCGCTGCAGATGTGGATGCTGGGCACCTCGGCCAGCGAGCCCGACGGCCAGGATTCACTGTCGCGCTACTACGGCCCGCAGGCCGGCCAGGCCAACCTGGCGCGCTTCAAGCTGCCGGCCTTCGATGCGATCTACGAGAGGATGCTGGCGCTGCCCGACGGGCCCGAACGTGAGCAGCTGTTCCGCGAGGCCAAGCGCCTGGCCGCGGCCTACATGCCCTACAAGGTGCTGGTGCACCGCATCGCCAACGAGCTGCTGCACCCCTGGGTCAGCGGCTACCGGCGCACTCCGTTCTGGAACGAGTGGTGGCACCTGGTGGACGTGGACGTCGCGCAGCGTGCGGCGAAGGTGTGACATGGCGGCCCCCCGAAGCACCTTCGGCGCCGCCGCGCTGCTGGCCACACTGTGCTGGGCCGGGGTGCCGGCCGCGGGCGCCGCGGGCGCCGCGGACAGCCCGGCCAGTGCCGCCACGGCCGCAACCACCGCGGCCGCGGCCGCCAGCGCGGCGCCGATGCGCACGCTGCGCTACGCCTTCCGCGTCGCCGAGACCGGCTTCGACCCCGCCAAGATCTCCGACCTGTACTCGCGCACCGTCACCGGCAACCTGTTCGAGGCGCTCTACCACTATGCCTACCTGGCCAGCCCGGCCCGCATCAAGCCGCTCACCGCGGCGGCCTTGCCCGAGATCTCGGCCGACTTCCGGCGCTTCACGATCCGGCTGCGGCCGGGCATCTACTTCGCCGACGACCCGGCCTTCAAGGGCCAGCGCCGCGAGCTGACGGCGCAGGACTACGTCTACAGCTTCAAGCGCTTTGCCGACCCGGCCAACAAGTCGCCCGGCTGGGGTGAACTGCAGGAGGCCGATCTGCTGGGCCTGACGGCCCAGCGCCAGCGTGCGCTCGACCTGCGCCAGGCCTTCGACTACGACGCCGAACTGCCGGGCCTGCGCGCGCTGGACCGCTACACGCTGCAGCTGGAGGTGTCCGCGCCACGCCCGCGGCTCATCGAGATGCTGGCCGACAACGGTTCGTTTGGCGCGGTGGCGCGCGAGGTGGTGGCCTTCTACGGCGACAAGATCGCCGAGCATCCGGTGGGCACCGGCGCCTTCCGCCTGGCGGCCTGGCGGCGCAGCTCGGAGATGGTGCTCGAGCGCAACCCGAACTACCGCGAGCGGCGCTACGAGGACGAGGCCGAACCCGCGCCCGGCGATGCCGAGGGCCAGGCGCTGCTGGCGCGCTTCAAGGGCCGGCGACTCCCGATGCTCGACCGGGTGGTGGTGTCCATCATCGAGGAGAACCAGCCGCGCTGGCTGTCGTTCCTGAACGCGCAGCAGGACTTCATCGAGCGCATGCCCGAGGAGTTCGCCAACATCGCGATGCCCGGCGGCAAGCTGGCGCCCAACCTGGCCAAGCTGGGCATCCGCGGCCTGCGCACCGTGGGCCCCGAGGGCGTGCTCACCGTCTACAACATGGACGACCCGGTGGTGGGCGGCTACACGCCGGCCAAGATCGCGCTGCGCCGGGCGCTGAACCTGGCGGTCGACATCCCGCGCGAGATCAACCTGGCGCGGCGTGGCCAGGCCATCCCCGCGCAATCGCCGTCGGTGCCGCACACCACCGGCTACGACCCGGCCTACCGCAGCGAGATGGGCGAGTTCAGCCCGGCCAAGGCGCGCGCGCTGCTCGACATGCACGGCTACGTCGACCAGGACGGCGACGGCTGGCGCGACCAGCCCAACGGCCAGCCGCTGCTGCTGGTGCGGCGCACCATGCCCGACACCTTCGAGCGCCAGCTCGACGAGCTGTGGCAGAAGAACATGAACGCCATCGGCATCCGGGTGGAGTTCAAGTTCGCCAAGTGGCCCGAGAACCTGAAGGCCATGCAGGCGGGCAAGCTGATGGTCTGGCGCGTGGGCTCGTCGGCCAGCCAGCTCGACGGCCAGGGTGCGTTCCAGCGGCTGTACGGGCCGTCGACCGGGGCGGCCAACCTGTCGCGCTTCAGGCTGCCCGAGTACGACGCGGTCTACAACCGCATGTCGGCGCTGCCCAACGGGCCCGAGCGTGATGCCTTGTTCCTGCAGGCCAAGCGCATTTCAGCGGTGTATGCGCCGTACAAGCAGCATGTGCACCGCATCTACACCGACATGACCCAGCCCTGGTTCATCGGCTACCGGCGGCCGTTGTTCGGCAACCGCTGGTGGCACATGGTCGACGTGGACGACACCCTGCGGCCCAGCGACTGAAGCGGCTCGGCGGCCTACTTCTTCTTCTTGCTGCGGTCGGGCACCACGGTGGTGATCGGGGCCGACAGGGCGCCGGGCGACAGCGGCTTGGCGGTGCCGTCGTCTTTCTTGGGCTTCTTGGCTTCCTTGCCGCTGCGTTGTTGACCTTTGGCCATGGTGGTGCTCCTCCAGGGGGGTCGCGCCGGGATGGCGCGTATCCCGGCATGCTCGGTGGGCGGCGCGGGCTTGTCAATGTGCGCTGGCCCAAACGCCACGCGCACGCCACGCCCACGCGCCGCGCGGGTCACCCGCGTGATAGGCCGGTCTTTGCCCTGGCCCCACACTGCGCCGCCATGAACCCCACGTCCCCCATCCTGCTGCTGGCCGAGCCCGCGGCCGCCGCGCCCCTGGTGGCCGCCATCGCGGCCCAGGCCCCCGATCTGAAACTGCTGCCGTTCAGCCGCTCGCTCGACGACGCGACGCTGGCCGGCATCGAGGTGGTGCTGGGCTGGCGCTTCCCGCCCGGGCTGGCCACGCGATTGCCGGCGCTGCGCTGGGTGTGCGCGATGGCCGCCGGCGTCGACAAGCTGCTGGTGCCCGAGCTGGCGCCGGGCGTGGCGGTGTCGCGCACCGTCGACCCCGACCAGGCGCTGGGCATCGCGCAGTACGTGGTGCTGATGGTGCTGCGCCAGGCGCGTGGGCTGCCGGTCTACGTGGCCCAGCAGCAGGCGCGGCAATGGATACGCCACCCGATGGCTGCGGCGCGTTCGCGCGTGCTGGTGCTGGGCTGGGGCGAGATCGGGCGCGAGTGCGGCCGGCTGCTGGCCGCGCTGGGCTTCTCGGTCAGTGGCTGGCGGCGCGACAGCGGCCCGCTGCACGACGCGCTGGCCGATGCCGAGTTCGTGGTCGACGCGCTGCCGCTGACGCCGCAGACCGAGGGCCTGCTCGATGCCGCGGCCTTTGCCGCGATGCCGCGTGGCGCCTACCTCGTCAACATCGCCCGCGGCGGGCATGTCGTCGAGCCCGACCTGATCGCCGCGATCGAGTCCGGCCACCTGGCCGGTGCCGCGCTGGACGTGCAGGCCGTCGAGCCGATGACCGCCGACGACCCGTTGTGGACGGTGCCCGGCATCAGCATCACGCCGCACATCGCCGCGCAATCGTCGCCGGACACCGTGGCTGCGCAGTTCCTGGCCGGGCTGAAGGCGCTGCAGGCCGGCCAGCCGCTGCCGAATGCGGTGGACCGCAGCCGCGGCTACTGACCGGCCCGCGGGCGCTACTGCGCCAGCGCCACGATCTGCGCCGCCGGCAGCGCGCCCGACTGGCGGCGCTGCTCCACCCCGCCCTGCAGCCGCACCAGCGTGGGGATGCTGCGGACGGCAAAGCGCGCGCTGGTCTCGGGGCTGGCGTCGCTGTCGACCTTGACCAGCAGCGCGCGGCCCTTCAGCTGGCGCGCCGCGGCCTCGAACTGCGGCGCCATCTGCCGGCAGGGCCCGCACCACGCGGCCCAGAAATCGACCAGCACCGGCAGCGTGCTCTGCCGCACGAAGCTCTCGAAGTTGCGGTCGTCCAGCTCGATGGGCTGGCCGTCGAGCAGGGGCTGGTGGCAGCGGCCGCAGTTGGGGTCGTCGCCCAGCCGGTCGGCCGGCAGGCGGTTGACGGCGCCGCAGCGGGCGCAGGCGATGTGGTGGGTGTCCATGGCGGCCATCTGGGTACGCGGCCGGGTATTTCAAGCGCCGCGCGTCGGGCGCTGGTGGTGGATCAGGCGCGTTGGGCCGGCATCTCGAACACCAGGCAGGTGGTGGTGGCATGGGCGTAGAGCGTGCCGTCGGGGCCGACCAGCCGCGCCTCGGCGGTGGCCAGCTGGCGGCCGCAGTGGATCACCCGACCCTCGGCGCGCACCCGCGCCACCTTGGGCGTGAGCGCCTTGACCAGGTTCACGCCCAGCTCGGCGGTGGTGTAGCCCCGCCCGGCCGGCAGCATGGTGTGCACCGCGCAGCCCAGCGCCGAATCCAGCAGCGTGGCAAACCAGCCGCCATGCACCGTGCCCAGCGGGTTGAGGTGCTGCTGCCTCGGCGCGCCTTGGAAGATGGTGTGGCCGGGCGCGACGGACAGCAGCACGAAATCCAGCGTGTTGGCGATCTCCGCATAGGGCAGCTCGCCGCTCAGCATCGCCTGCATCAGCGCCAGGCCCGATCGGCCGGCCACCTGGTCGGGGCGGGCGACGCCCGGGCCCGGGCCGTTGGCCAGCCGGTCGCGCACGGCTTGTTCTTCGGCCAGCCAGGTGGCCAGCAGCGGGGGAGTGGTGGTCATGAGGGTTGCTCCAATGTGAAGGTACAGCGGGCGGACATCGCCGAATTCAATTGCATCTACAACAATTGTAAATACAATCGTCGGATGGACCCTGTCACCACTGCGCCAAGCCCCTCGCTGGTCGATGCCCTGCCCGCGTCGCTGGCGCCGCCCAGCGGCTGCACCCACTTCCAGCTGCGCCAGCTGGCGCGGCGCGTGGGCCTGCTCTACGACGCCGAACTGGCGGCGGTGGGCCTCAAGACCACCCAGTACTCGCTGCTGTCGGCCGTGCTCAAGCTGGGCCCGCTGCGCCCGGGTGAGCTGGCGCGGGTGATGCAGATGCAGCCGTCCACCGTCACCCGGAACCTGCGGCCGATGGTCGACGCCGGCTGGCTGTCGGTGGCCGCCGGGCCCGACGGCCGCAGCCGGGCGGTCACCATCACGCCGGCTGGTCGGGCGCTGCGCGCGCAGGCGCAGCGGCGCTGGCGGCTGGCGCAGGACCGGCTCAACCTGACCCTGGGCGAGCAGCGCGTGGCCGCACTGCATGCGCTGATCCAGGAGTCCCTGCCCTTGCTGGCCGATCCCGGCCCGGAGACCGACGATGAGTGATCACCCCCCCGCCCACCCTCCCGCCCAAGCGCCCGCGGCGCTGCGCCTGTGGCCCGTGTGGGTCGTGCTGCTGGCCGCGGCGGGCACCTTCGCGCTGACCATGGGCACGCGCCAGTCGATGGGCTTGTTCCTCAGCCCGCTCAACACCGCCACCGGGCTGGGGCTGGGCAGCATCAGCCTGGCATTTGCCTTCGGCCAGCTGTTCTGGGGGCTGACGCAGCCGTTCGCCGGCGCCATGGCCGACAAGGTGGGCGCCGGCCGGGTGCTGCTGGTCGGCGCCACGCTGGTGGCGCTGGGCACCTGGCTCACGCCGATGATGACCAGCACCGCCGGGCTGATCTTCGCCATCGGCGTGTTGTCGGCCGGCGGCGCGGGCATGGCCGGTCCGGCGGTGCTGATGGCCGCCACCACGCGGCTGATCCCGCCCGAGTGGCGCGGCCTGGCCACCGGGGTGGTGAATGCCGGCGGCTCGTTCGGCCAGTTCGTGATGGCCCCGATCGCCGGTGCGCTGATGGTGGGCCTGGGCTGGGCACAGGCGATGCAGGTGATTGGCCTGCTGGTGCTGGTCTGCCTGCCGGCGGCGTTCGTGCTGCGCGGCAACTCCGCCCATGTGGCGCCGGCGCCGGGGCAAAAGAAGCAGAGCACCGGCGAGGCGGTGCGCACCGCGCTGCGCGACCGCTCGTTCCGGCTGCTGGCGGCAGGCTTCTTCGTCTGCGGCTTCCACGTGGCCTTCCTGGGCACGCACCTGCCGGGCGTGATCGCCTCGTGCGGGCTGCCGCTGCAGTACGGCGCCTGGGCGCTGGCGGTGCTGGGGCTGTTCAACATCGTCGGCAGCGTCACCATGGGCTGGGCGGTGGGGCGCTGGCGCATGAAGACGCTGCTGTCGCTGGTCTACGCCGCCCGCGCGCTGGCGGTGCTGGCCTTCGTGCTGGCGCCCAAGACCGGCCCGGTGGTGCTGGTGTTCGCCGCCTTCATGGGCCTGACCTTCCTGTCGACCGTGCCGCCCACCGCCGGGCTGGTGGCCAAGTTCTTCGGCGTCAGCCACATGGCCACGCTGTTCGGCGTGGTGATGCTGACCCACCAGGTGGGCGGCTTCCTCGGTGCCTGGCTGGGCGGCAAGGTGTTCGAGGCCACCGGCAGCTTCGACATCGTCTGGGCGATCGACATCGCGCTGGCCGTGGCCGCGGCCCTGGCCCACCTGCCGATCCGCGAGGCGCCTCTCCCGCCTCGCGCGGTGACCGCCTGATCGGCCGCCTCGGCCCGGGGCCGATCGCGCGGCCGATCGCGTGGCTGCTCAGCGCGGGCCGCCGCCCACGATCGCCTGGCCGGTGCCGCCGCGCAGCGTCATGCCGCCGCGCGCCACCCAGTCGACCAGCGCGTCGAGCGCAGGCCGTGCGGCGGCGGCCTTGTCGTCGTTGACCATCGCCGCCACCGCCCACAGGCGGCCCTGCGGGTCGGGCACGTAGCCGGCCACCGCGGTCACGTTGCGCAGCGTGCCGGTCTTCAGCCGGGCCAGGCCGGCGGCCGGGCCGGACTTCAGGCGGTTGCGCATCGTGCCGTCGACACCGGCGATGGGCAGGCTCATCATCAGCTCGGCGGCCCAAGGCCCTTGTTGAGCGGCCTTCAGCATCAGCGCCAGCTGGCGCGGCGTGAGCCGCTCGGCGCGCGACATGCCCGAGCCGTTGTCCAGCACCATCCCGGCGCCGCCGATGTCGCGTTCGGCCAGCCAGCGCCGCACCTCGCGCTCGGCCAGCGCGGCGGTGCTGGCACCGGGTTCGTCGGCCATGCCGGCCAGACCCAGCGACAGGTAGAGCAGGCGGGTCAGCGCGTTGTCGGACTGCTTGTTCAGGGTGCGCAGCACCTCACCCCAGGGCCGGGCCACGTGGATCGCCAGCAGGCGCACGTCCGCGGGCGTTGCCGCCGCGTGGCCGGCGCGGGCCACGCCGGGCGTTACCGTGGC
>JAURXG010000598.1 GCA_030654555.1 Aquabacterium sp. | reverse complement strand
ACGGCCCCACCACCAACAAGAACTCGCTGGAGACCACCGTGGTCGCCGACGACGGCCAGATCATGGTGCTGGGTGGCCAGATGAAGGACGAGTACACCGACGGCGAGAACAAGGTGCCGCTGCTGGGCGACGTGCCGATGATGGGCAACCTGTTCAAGAGCACCAGCCGCGAACGCCGCAAGTCGGTGATGCTGGTGTTCCTGCGGCCGGTGGTGATCCGCGACGCCCAGGCCGCCACCTCGCTGACGATGGACCGCTACGAGGCCATCCGCGCGCAGCAGCAGGCCAGCCAGCCGGCGCAAAGCTCGGTGATGTCGATCAATCAGTCGCCGGTGTTGCCGGCGCTGCCCGGCAGCGTGCCGGCGGTCATGCCGACCACGCCGCCGACCACGCCGCAGAACGCACAGCCGACCCCCCAGCCGGCCCCTGCCCCCAAGGCGCCCTGAGCCCGACGAGCCCACGATGGCCACCCGCCACCCCCTGCCCTACGGTTTTGCCAAGGCCCACACGCTGCTGCTGGAGGACGACGGCCACGCCCGCGTGCTGTGGGCCACCGAGGCGGCCAGCGCCACCGCGCTGGGCGAGGTGCTGCGCCAGCATGCGGTGGCCCGCATCGAGCGCGCCCCCGCCGCCGAACTGGCCGAGCGCATCGCCGTGGCCTATGCCGGGGGCGAGAGCAGCGCCGCCGCGGTGGTGGGCGAGGTCGAGAGCGCGGTCGACCTGTCGCGATTGCTGCAGGACCTGCCGGCGGTCGAAGACCTGCTCGAGGCGGCCAACGACGCGCCCATCATCCGCATGCTCAACGCGCTGCTGACGCAGGCCGCGAAAGACGGCGCCAGCGACATCCACATCGAGCCGTACGAGCGCTCCAGCAGCGTGCGCTTCCGTGTCGACGGCACGCTGCGCGAGGTGGTGCAGCCCAACCGCGCGCTGCACGCCGCGCTGATCAGCCGGCTGAAGATCATGGCCGAGCTCGACATCGCCGAGAAGCGGCTGCCGCAGGACGGGCGCATCTCCTTGCGCATCGGCGGCCGCGCGATCGACGTGCGCGTGAGCACGCTGCCCAGCGCGCACGGTGAGCGGGCGGTGCTGCGGCTGCTGGACAAGACCGAATCGAAGTTCACGCTCGAGGCGCTGGGCATGAGCGGCCATGTGCTCAGCGCCTTCGACCGGCTGGTGCACCAGCCGCACGGCATCGTGCTGGTGACCGGCCCCACCGGCAGCGGCAAGACCACCACGCTGTACGCCAGCCTGGGCCGCATCGACACCGCCGGCACCAACATCCTGACGGTGGAAGACCCGGTCGAGTACGAGCTGCCGGGCATCGGCCAGACCCAGGTCAATGCCAAGATCGACCTGACCTTCGGCAAGGCACTGCGCGCGATCCTGCGGCAGGACCCGGACGTCATCATGATCGGCGAGATCCGCGACTTCGAGACCGCGCAGATCGCCATCCAGGCCTCGCTCACCGGCCACCTGGTGCTGGCCACGCTGCACACCAACGACGCGCCCAGCGCGATCACCCGGCTCATCGACATGGGCATCGAGCCCTACCTGCTCAGCAGCAGCCTGCTCGGCGCACAGGCCCAGCGCCTGGTGCGCAAGCTGTGCCCGCACTGCAAGCGGCAGGATGCACAAGGCCACTGGCACCCGGTGGGCTGTGCCGAGTGCAGCCACACCGGCTACAAGGGCCGCACCGGCGTGTACGAGCTGATGGTGGTCGACGACGCGCTGCGTGCGCTGATCCACAACCGCGCCGCCGAGAGCGAGCTGTTCGCCGCCGCGCGCCACACCGGCTTCGTGCCGATGCGCGACGACGGCCAGCGGCTGGTGGCCGAGGGCATCACGTCGCTGGAAGAGGTGCTGCGCGTCACGCGCGACTGACGCCACGCCGCCTCAGGCGTCGCCCGGAACGCCCCGCGTGGCGATCGCCGACAGTGCCGACTGCAGGGCCGCCGAGAAGGCCGTCAGCGCGGTCTGGGTCGGTCGCCGCTCGCGCAGCGCCTTCTCCAACGCCGCCGCCGTGCGTGCCACGTCGATCGCCCCCAGGCTGCCGGCGCCACCGCGCAGCTTGTGCAGACGGCGACAGGCCTCGTCGTGGTCGTGGTTGGCGATCAGGGCCGCCACCTCGGCGCCGGTGGTGGCCTCCTGCTGCGCAAACGCGCCCAGCATGCGGGCCAGCATCGGCTCGTTGCCGTGCAGCAGCTGCAGCAGGGTCGTCAGGTCGAAGCCGGGCAGCTGTACCGGTCGTGCGGCCTCCGGCGCGCGCGGCCGGCGCCCGGTCCAGTGCAGCAGGATCTCGAGCAGGCGCTCCACGACGATGGGCTTGCTCGTGTAGTCGACCATGCCGGCATCGAAGCAGCTCTGGCGGTCTTCCGACATCGCGGCGGCGGTCATGCCGATCACCGGCAGGTCGGCCAGCGCCGGGATCGCACGCAACCGCCGGGTCGCCTCCAGGCCGTCCATCTCGGGCATGTGCACGTCCATCAGCACGGCGTCGAAGGTCGAGCGCTCGACCGCCTGCAGCACCTCCAGGGCCTCGGCACCGTTGCCGGCCATGCGCAGGTCGGCGCCCAGCCGCTCCAGCAGCACCTGCGCGACCAGGCGGTTGATCTCGTTGTCCTCGACCAGCAGCAGGCGCAGACCCTGCAGCGGGCGCGCGCCCTGGGCCAGCGCATCGCCCAGCCGGCCGCCGGCAGCGGGCGGGTTGCGCAGCTCGGCCAAGGCCTTGCGCAAGGTGGTGGGCAGCACCGGCCTGGGCAGCATCGCGTCGGGCCCGCGCACGCCCTGTCGATCGTCGGTCGCCGCCGGTCGAACCACCGACACGATGCCCAGCACCGTCGGCGCGGCGCCCGGGCCTGCGGCCCCGCGCAGCCGTTGCAGCGTGTGCATCGCCGGGCCGCCGAACCAGGCCTGGTCGATCAGCACCGCATCGATCCTGCGCCCGTCGGCAGGCCACCGCGTCGCCTGGGCCAGCAGGTCGGCCTCGTCGAGCGCGGCGCGCACATCGATCTGCCAGCCCCGCAGGCGCTCGCATAGCCGGGCGGACATCGGCCCGTCGGGCACGGCCACCAGCATCCGCAGGCCGGCCATCGCCGCGTCTTCGGCCTCGGGCAGGTCGACCGGCGCCCGATCGAGCCGGGCCGTGAACCAGAACTCGCTGCCCACCCCCGGCACGCTCTCGAAGCCGATGCTGCCGTGCATCATGGTCACCAGGCGCCGGCAGATGGTCAGGCCCAGGCCGGTGCCGCCGAAGCGCCGGGTGATCGACGCATCGGCCTGCGTGAAGGCCTCGAACAGCGCGGCCTGGTGCGCCGGATCGATGCCGATGCCGCTGTCGCGCACCGAGAAGCGCACCATGTCGGAGGCCGGCGCCCCGGTCCGCAGCGGCTGCACCGTCAACAACACATGCCCGCGTTCGGTGAACTTCACCGCATTGCCCAGCAGGTTGTTGAGCACCTGCGACAGGCGCATCGGGTCGCCCAGCACGCAGCGCGGCAGGTCGGGGGCCAGGTCCACGTCGAAGGCCAGGTTCTTCTGCTCCAGGCGCGCCGAGAACAGGTCGACGGCGCGCTGGACCACCTGCTCGATGTCCAGCGGCAGGTGCTCGATGCGCAGCTGTCCGGCCTCGGCCTTGGAGTAGTCGAGCACGTCGTCGAGGATATCCATCAGCGCACACGCCGACTGGTGCGCCTTGTCGATGAAGTCGCGTGCCTCGGGTGGCAACGGGTCGTCCAGCGCCAGCCGGGTGAGCCCGACGATGGCGTTCATCGGCGTGCGGATCTCGTGGCTCATGTTGGCCAGGAACTGGCCCTTGGCGCGGGTGGCCTGCTCGGCGGCATCGCGTGCGGCCACCAGGGCCTCGTGCGCGAGGCGCTGGGCGCTCATGTCCTGCGCCGCCAGCAGGCTCTGGGGTTGCCCCTTGCGCTCGACCTGCGCCCAGGCACATGCGGCGTGCACCTGGGTGCCGAACACGCTGCGCAGGTCGACGTCCAGCCGCCGCGGCATGCCGTCGGCCAGCGTGGCGCGGCGGGTGGCCGTCAGATGCAGCACGTCGTCGCCGGTCAGGGCGTCCAGCGGCAGCCCCAGCAGGTCGGGCACCGTGGCACCGAACAGGCGTGCCAGTGCCGGGTTGGCCATCACGCAGCAGCCGCTGTCGTCGTAGACGCCCAGTCCCACCGGCGAATGCTCGAACAGCGCCTCGTTGAACACGGCCAGGGCCTCCGCACGCGCCTGGGCCTGCTTGATCACGGTGACGTCGGTGATGCTGGAGAAGAAACCCCGCACCGTGCCGTCGTCGCCGAGATCGGGGTGCAGGCTGTATTGACCATGCCGCACCGTGTGGCCGTCCGGCGCAAGGTCTTCCTGCTCGAAGGACTGGCTCTCGCCTTGCAGCACCAGCTCGACGCGCGCGGCGATGCGCGCCAATCCGGCCGCGCCGATGACCTCGCCCAGGTGGTGTCCGGGCAGCCGTTCGGGGTCGACGCCGGTCCAGCGGCGCCAGGCGCGATTGCCGAACCGGTTGTGCAGGCTGGCGTCCCAGAAGCCGATCACCGTGGGCGTGTGGTCGAGGATGGCGCGCAGGTCGCGCTCACTCTGCCGGATGGCCGCCGCCTGCTGTGCCACGCGCTGTTCCAGCCGCTGGTGCAGTTCGTCGAGCTCGACGCGCATGCGGTGGTGGTCCAGCGCGCGCTGGATGGCCCGCACCAGCACGTCGGCGCTGAGGTTGAACTTGGTCAGGTAGTCGGCGGCGCCTTCCTGCAGCGCCTGCACCGCCAGCGATTCGTTGCCGGCGCCAGTGATCATGATCACCGGGCAATCGCGCCGCGCCGCGCGGTGGATCGCCGGCAGCAGATCGGCCCCGCTGGCGTCGCCCAGCTGGTTGTCCAGCATCACGCAGTCGAACTCGTGCTCACGCAACAGCTGCAGCGCATGCGCGCTGCTGCTGGCCTCCTTGGCCTCGAAGCGCATCGTGGTGCGGCCGAGCAGGCGCAGCACGCGTTCACGGTCGACGTCATCGTCGTCGACCACCAGCAGGTGGACATGGGCAGTCTGCGCGGTCATGGGACACCATCGCTTTCAAGGCAGGCGGATGACATGCTGGTACAGACCCAACAGCTGAGCCAGCCTCGAGAACTGCGGCCCGACCGACGACTTCACCATGTAGCCGGCAACGTGCTCGTGGTAGGCACGCATGCGGTCGGTGTCGACATCGGAGGTGGTCAGCACGAAGACGACGTCGTCGCACAGTTCGTCGTCGGAGCGCAGCGCCTGCAGGAACTCGAAGCCGTTCATGCGCGGCATGTTCAGGTCGAGCAGGGTCATGCGCGGACGGGGCACCCGGCGCAGGGGATCGTCGCCGCGCAGCGCGCGCAGCGCCTGCTCGCCGTCCTCGGCCCAGACGACGGGGAAGTTCAGCCCCGCCTTGCTGAGACTGCGCACGACGGCTTCGGCCGCCACGTCGTCGTCCTCGGCCAGCAGGATGGTCAGGGTGGGCAGGGGCTCAGTCATCACTCGTTCTCCGTGGAAAGCGCGGCCAGGCGATGCGAAAGCAGGTGCCGCGCCGGTGCTCGCCCGTAGCATCCGCAGCGCCTGCCGCACCCGCAGGCCAGGGCGAGACCAGCTCGATGTGGCCGCCGTGCACCTCGACCAGGCGCTTGGTCAGCGCCAGGCCGATGCCCGAGCCACCGCGATCGGCCACGCTGGCGGTCTGGAACAGCTTGAAGATGCGCTCGTGCGCCGCCACCGGCACGCCCGGGCCGTCGTCGCTGACCTCGATGATGCAGACGCTGTCGTCGTGATGCGCCTGCAGCCACACCCGGCCATCGGCGCGGTCGTGGTGCTTGGCGGCATTGGCGAGCAGGTTGCGCAACGCGGTCTCGAGCGGGATGCGCGTGGCGAGAAACGGCTCGATGTCCAGCGACAGCGTGACCGTCATGCCCTCGGGCAGCGGCTGCATCTCGAGGATGCCGCGCACCAGCTTGTCCAGCTCGATCGGCGTGAACTCGGTGGCCGCGCGCCCGGCGCGGGCGTAGCTGAGCAGGTCGTCCATCAGCCGGTTCATGCGGCCGATGCGCTGGCTGACCCGGTCCAGGTTGCGCCGCACGGCCGGCAGCGGCTGATCGCCGAGATCGTCGTTGATCCACTCCACCAGATCGGCGATGCCACGCAGCGGCGAGCGCAGGTCGTGCGAGGCCACATAAGTGAACTCTTCCAGGTTGGCGTTGGCCTGGCGCAGCTCCAGCTCGAGCCGCTTGCGCACGCTGATGTCGCTGACGGCGGCCAGCGTCATCGCGCGGCGCTGCCAGCGCACCCGGCTCAGGCCGATCTCCACCGGCAGCTCGCTGCCATCGGCATGCAGGGCGGTGAGGTCGCGCCCGCGGCCCATCATGCGCGACTCGCCCGTGCGCCGGTAGCCCGCCATCAGCTGCGCATGGTGGCCCCGGTAGCGTTCGGGCAGCAGCATCTGCAGCGGCTGGTCGACCAACTGCGCCGGCGTGTAGCCCAGCGCGGCCGCCAGCACCTGGTTGGCCATCGTGATGAGGCCCTCGTCGTCGACGATCAGCAGACCGTAGGGTGAGGCGTCGAACAGCCCGCGGAATGCAAACTCCAGCGCCAGGCGCTCGCTGACGTCCACCACCGAGGCCAGCACCAACAGCCCCTGCGGCGCCGGCATCGGATTGAGCCCGATCTCCACCGGAAACTCATGGCCGTCGTGGTGCCGGCCGTACAGCACCCGCCCCGCCCCCATGGCGCGCGGCTCGGGCTGGCCGTAGAACTGCCGGCGCAAGGCGACATGGCCCTTCTGCATCGCCGCCGGCAGCAACTGCTCGATGGCCTGCCCCAGCAGCGCGCCGGGCGCATGGCCGAACATGGTTTCGAGGGCCTTGTTGGCGGCCACTATCGTGCCGGCCTCGTCGATCACGACAAAGCCGTTGGGCGCGGCACCGAACGCACGTGCCAGCAGTTCGGGCTGCGGCCCCGGCACGGCGCCGGCGCCTGGCACGGGCCGGTCGCCGTTCATGGCGCGGCCATCCGGGTCCTCGCGGCGCAGCACGAGACGCTCTGCCGCCCAGCGCCTGGGTGCGCTGCGCCTACCGGTACTGCCCACACATCGGCCATGTGGAGATCCTGAACAGCGGGTTGCTCGGCAAACAGCCCCGATGGCTTGACCTTACTCCCAGGCCACGTTCTTGACAAATGTCTAGTGCCTACACCTGCCGCCAGCAGTGCCATGCCGCGAACCAGCGCGCTGGGCGGCGGGAACGCGCCAGTGGCGCGCAGCCGCGCGCAGGCAGCCGCCGCGCCTCAGCTCACCCCGAGGTAGGCCTGGCGGATGTAGTCGTCGGCGCCGAGTTCGGCGCTGGTGCCTTCGCGGCCGACATGGCCATGCTCGAGCACGTAGACCCGGTCGGCGATGCGCAGGGCCGACTGCGCGTCCTGCTCGGCCATCAGGATCGCGGTGCCACCCTGCTGGATGCGCTTGATCGCGTCGAAGATCTCGATCTTCAGGCGGTGCGCGATACCCACCGAGGGCTCGTCGAGCAGCAGCAGCGAGGGCTTGCCCATCAGCGCGCGGCCGATCGCCACCATCTGCTGCTGCCCGCCCGAGAGCGTGCTGACGATCTGCGGGCCCCGCTCCTCGAGGATGGGGAACAGGCTGTAGACCATGCGCAGGTCCTGGGCGACGGCGGCCGCGTCGCGCCGCAGGTAGGCGCCGAGCATCAGGTTCTTCAGCACCGTCAGCTCGGGAAACAGCCGCCGGCCTTCGGGGCAGTGGCAGATGCCCTTGCCCACCACCGCATGGGCCGGCAGGCCCTTCAGCGATTCGCCGCGCAGGCGCAGCGTGCCGGTGGACGGCTGCGAGCGCGAGATCGCCTTCAGCAGCGTGCTCTTGCCGGCCCCGTTGGGGCCCAGCACGGCGACGAACTCGCCCTCGCCGATCGTCAGCGAGACGTTCTCCAGCGCCAGCGCCTTGCCGTAGGACACCGACAGGTTCTGCAGTTCAAGCAGCATCGGCGGGCTCCGGGGTGTCGCTGGCCTGGCCACGGCCGATGTAGGCCTCGATCACGGCGGGTACGTTGACGATGTCGTCGGGCAGGCCCTCGGCGATGACTTCGCCGAAGTCCAGCGCGATCACCCGGTCGACCAGGCGCATGAACTCGCGCAGCTTGTGTTCGATCAGCATCACCGTCAGGCCCTCGTCGGCGTGCACCTGGCGGATCAGCGCCGACAGGTCGTCGATCTCGCCGCTGCCCAGCCCGGCGAAGGGTTCATCGAGCAGCAGCAGCGATGGCTTGGCGGCCAACGCCCGGGCGATCTCCAGCCGGCGCTGGTCGCCGTAGGACAGCACCTCCACCGCCACCTCGGCCTTGTCGCCCAGGCCCACGCGGTTCAGCAGCTGCTGCGCCATCGCCTCGAGATCGGTGCCCGGGGCGTGCTTGGCGCCCAGCGCGCCCACCACCACGTTCTCCAGCACGTTCATGCCGACGAACGGCCGGCACAGCTGGAAGGTGCGCGAGATGCCCAGCCCGGCGATGCGGTGCGGCGCCAGGCCCAGCAGCGAGCGGCCCTCGAAGACGATGCGCGCCCCCGGATCGGGCGGGATGAAGCCGGTCAGCAGGTTGTACAAGGTGGTCTTGCCCGCACCGTTCGGGCCCAGGATGCCGACGATCTCGCCGCGCTGGATCTTGAACGACACGTTCTTGACCGCATGCAGCCCGCCGAAATGCTTGTTCAGGTTCTCTACCGCCAGCAGCTCGGTCATGCGCGTCGCCCCCAGGCTGCCCGCACCCGGCGCCATGTCGGTGCGACCATGCCGCCGGGCAGGAAGAACAGGATCAGGATCAGCGTGCAGCTGTAGACCATCAGGCGCCATTCGCCGAAGTCGCGCAGCAGTTCGGTCATCAGCACCAGCAGGATCGCGCCGCCGGCCGGGCCGTAGACGCTGGCCATGCCGCCGACATAGACCATGGTGATGATGGTGATCGAGGTGACCACCGCGAACAGCTGCGGGCTGACCTGCAGCTGGTAGTGCGCGTACATCGCACCGCCGGCGCCGGCAAAGGCCGCGCTGATCACCAGCGAGGCGATCTTGTAGAAGGTGACGTTGATGCCCGCCGCCTGGCAGGTGGCCTCGTCACCGCGGATCGCGCGCAGGATCAGACCCCAGTGCGATTGGGCGATCCACAGCAGCAGCGCGGTGATGCCCACCAGCGCGGCCAGCGCAAAGTAGTAGAAGCCCAGCTGCGAGTGGATCAGCGGGGTGAGGCCGTTGATGCCCTCCTCGCCGCCGGTCTGCTCCCAGAAGATCAGCATCAGGCGCTGCATGATCACCGCGCCCGACAGCATGGCCAGCGCGAAGTACGGGCCCTTCAGGCGCAGCGTGGGCAGCCCGATCAGCAGCGCGAACAGCACCGCCATCACCATCGCCGCGGGCAGGCTCCACCAGCCGTTGAAGCCCAGGCTGGTGTTCATGAAGCCGGCGGTGTAGGCGCCCACGCCGATGAACAGGCTGTGGCCGAAGTTCTCGCGGCCGGTCAGCCCGGACATGAAGTCCCAGGTGACGGCCCAGATGCCGTAGATCACCGCCACCGTCAGCACGCCGATCAGGTAGTTGCCGGTGAACACCAGCGGCAACAGGGCCATCACGGCGACGAAGGCGCTGGCACCCAGCAGGTCGATGCGTTGGCTGAACATGGTTCGCTGTGAACTCGCTCAAAAGGCGGCGCGGCGGCCGAAGATGCCCGCGGGCCGGAACACCAGCATCAGCAGCGTGGCGAGCACCGAGACGATCTCGGTCCATGCGCTGGAGATCGTGTAGCCGACGATGGTCTCGGCATAACCCAGCATCAGCGCGGCCAGGATGCTGCCCGGGATCGACCCGAGCCCGCCCACCACCACGATCGCGAAGGCCTTTACGATGGGCAGCAGCCACATCGTCGGCTGCACCGTCAGGAACGGCCCGGCCAGCACGCCCGCGGCTGCGGCCAGCGCCGCCGAGATGCCCATCACCACCGCGAAGATGCGGTCGCTGGGGATGCCCATGTACTGCGCGGCCACCGGGTCCTGCGAGATGGCGAGGATGGCCGAGCCCAGCCGCGTGCGCTGGATGAAGAGCCACAGCGAGCCGATCAGCAGCACACCCACGCCGAGTGCCAGCAGGCGCGCGCCGCCGACGTCGACGCCGCCGATGCTGAACTTGCGGTCGATGAAGGCCGGCACGTTGCGGTACTCGGAGCCGAAGGTCAGGAACAGCGCCTGCTCGACCACCAGCGCCACCGCCAGCGTGATCATCAGCATGGCCAGCTGCGAGCCGCGCATTGGCCGGATCAGCACGCGCTCGACGCCGATGCCGAACACCGCCACCAGCGCCACCGCCAACAGGGCCGCCGGCAGCAGCGGCAACTGCATCTGCGCGGTGAAGAAGTAGGTGCCGTAGGCGCCCAGCGCGTAGAACGTGCCGTGCGCCAGGTTGAGCACCCGGGCCACGCCGAAGATCAGCGTGAAGCCGACCGCCAGCATCGCGTAAATGGCGCTGCTGACCGCGCCGACGATCAGGATTTCAAGCAAGGTGACCCCCGATGCAGAGAAAGTGGCGCGCCGCTGGGGACGGGCGGCGCGTGATCGTTACTTCTTGATCCAGGCGGGGTAGGCGAAGGCGGCGGTGCGCAGCTCTTTCGGATGCGTGACCTCGCGCTTGCAGCCGTCGCGCCACTGCGCGAACAGCAGCGCCGGGCCCTTGAAGGTGGCGGTGCCGGGCTTGACGTCGTGCGTCTCGTCGAACTCGATCGTGCCGGGCACGCCGGTGTAGCTGGTCTTCTCGAGCTCCTTGATCACCGCATTGGCCTCGGTGCTGCCGGCGCGGGTGACGGCCTCGGCATAGACGTAGGCGGCGTCGTAGGCACCGAACGCGGTGTAGACCGGCGAGCGGTTGGTGGCCTTGCGGAAGGCGTCGAAGAACGGGATGGTCTTGGGCGTCAGCGGTGCGCGCACCGCGAAGTTGGCCGCGATGGCGCCCACCGACTTGCCGCCGATGCGGTCGCAGAAGTCGCCGTCCATGCTCTTGACGTCGATGCCGCCATAGGGCATGGGGAAGCGCGAGTCGTACCACTGCTTGGCGAAGATGTCGCTCGAGGCATGCGACAGCACCACCACCATGTACTGCGCGCCCGAGTCCTTGACCTTGGAGAACAGCGGCGAGAAGTCGGAGGTCTGCGCGTCGAAGAACTCGGTGGCGCGCACGTCGGCACCGGCCTCGGTGGCGCCCTTCTTGAGCAGCGGCACCAGGTCCTGCACCCACTTCGCGTTCTCGCCGACGATGGCGATCTTGGTGATGCCGAGCTCGCCCTTGACGAAGCCCGAGACGAAGCCCGTCATCTGCCGCGCCTGGTGGCCGGCATTCAAGGGCCCGACGCGGAAGATGTACTTGTAGTTGTCGTAGTCGGTCTTGACCTTGGCGTTGGTCGAGGGCGAGGCCGAGCCCACGTTGAGGTAGATGGTCTTGGCCGCCGAGATGTGCGGCAGCTGCGCCAGCGTCACCCCGCTGGTGTAACCGCCGATCAGCACGTCGACCTTCTCGTCGGCGGTCAGCTTCTTGATGGCGCTGATGCCGGTCTCGGGGTTCTCGGTCTCGTCGGCAACCACCATCTCGAGCTTGCGGCCGAGCACGCCGCCCTTGGCGTTGATCTCGTCGATCGCCATCTTCAGCGCGTCCTGCGTGTCGCGACCCACCTGCAGCTGCACCGCGGTGGGCACGCCGATGCGGATCGGCTTGGGCTGGGCGCCGACGGTGGGCGCCAACAGGCTGAGGGCGGCACAGACGGCGCTGGCCAGGAACATCGATCGCTTCATGCAGACTCCTCGAAAAAGGTGCTGACGCTGCGGGCTGCAGAGGACCACGGCCCGCACTGGATGCAACAGCGTCAAGTAGAGCGAGTTCATCTGGCGAGGGATACGGGGGCTATCCCGGTCTATCGCGTCACCGGCGCGACAAGCGGTTTGCAGGCATGCAGACTGGCTCTGCACATCGCACCGCTGCGCCTGCCGCGCAGGCCATGCGCGCGGCCCGGGCGGCCCGTCAGCGACGGACCGCGGCGTCGGTGCACGGCCCCGGCGCGCGATCTCCCCGATACTTCATGCCTCATGCCTGCCTACACCTACGAAGCCCTCGACGACCAGGGCAAAGCGCGCTCCGGCGTGCTCGAGGCCGAGAACGCCAAGGCCGCGCGCAACCAGCTGCGCACCCAGGGCCTGGTGCCGCTGGCCGTGTCGGCGCTGGCCGCCAGCGTGCAGACGGCGGGCGCCTCGCGCTGGTCGCGCCGGGTGTTCAGCAGCACCGGCCTGTCGGTGTGGACGCGCCAGCTGGCCGGCCTGGTCGGTGCGGGCCTGCCGCTGGAGCGCGCGCTGACGGCCCTGGCCGACGAGGCCGACCAGCCCAACCAGCGCGACCTGGTGGCGCACCTGCGCGCCGAGGTCAATGCCGGATCGCCCTTCGCCCGGGCACTGGCCAGTGCGCCGCGCGAGTTCGACGACGTCTACCGCGCCGTGGTGGCCGCGGGCGAGCAGAGCGGCGCGCTGGGTGCCGTGCTCGAGCGCCTGGCCGACGACCTGGAGGAGCGCCAGGCGCTGCGCGCCAAGCTGCTGGGTGCCGCGCTGTACCCGGCCATCGTCTCGCTGATCGCCTTCGTGATCGTGATCTTCCTGGTCACCTACGTGGTGCCGCAGGTGGCCAGCGTCTTCACCAGCAGCAAGCGGGCGCTGCCCTGGCTGACCAGCGCGATGCTGGCCCTCAGCGCCTTCGTGCGCCAATGGGGCTGGTTGGTGGCGCTGGGCGCCGCCGGGGGCGGCGTGGCGCTGGCGATGGCACTGCGCCAGGAGGCCTTCCGCCAGCGCTTCGATGCCGGCGTGCTGGGCCTGCCGCTGATCGGCCGCGTGGCGCGCGGCTACAACGCGGCGCGTTTTGCCGGCACGCTGGCGATGCTGGCCAACGCCGGCGTGCCCATCCTCAAGGCACTGCAGGCGGCGGCCGAGACGCTGGGCAACCGCGCGCTGCGCGCCGACGCGCTGGAGGCGCTGGTGCAGGTGCGCGAAGGCGCGCCGCTGGCCGCGGCGCTGGCTGCCAAGAAGCGCTTTCCCGGCCTGCTGGCGATGTTCGCCCGGCTGGGCGAGCAGACCGGCCAGCTGCCGCAGATGCTGGACCGTGCCGCGCGCCAGCTCACCGGCGAGGTGCAGCGCCGCGCGATGGCCCTGGCCACCATCCTCGAGCCGCTGCTGATCGTGGTGATGGGCCTGGTGGTGATGCTGATCGTGCTGGCGGTGCTGCTGCCGATCATCCAGCTCAACACCTGGGTGAAGTGAGCCTGGGCGCAGTGGCCGGGCGCGATCAGCGCTTGGTCACCTCGCCGCTGCCGGCCAGGGTCTTGGTGAGCTTGGCATTGCCGCGGTAGACCACGTCGCCCGAGCCGGCGATGCTGACCGAGAGGGTCTTCTCGGCGTGCACGCTGGCGTCGCCGCTGCCGGCAATGCTCACGCTCACGTCGTCGGCCTTCAAGGATGCGGTCTGGATGTCGCCGCTGCCGGTGATGCTGGCGGCCAGCTGGCGCGCCTGGCCGCTGGCAACGATGTCGCCCGAGCCCACCACCGCCAGCGTCAACTCGTCGACCGCCAGGCCGGTCAGGCGCATGTCGCCCGAGCCCTGCACCCGGGCCGACAGGCGCGGCGCTTGCAGCGCATCGGCCACGATGTCGCCCGAGCCGCTGACCAGCAGCGCCGACACCCGCGCCAGCGTGACGGTGACCACCGGCTCCACCTTGGTCTGGAAGTTCGCGCCGCGCTTCCAGCGCACCACCAGCGTCTTGCCGTGGACGGTGTCCTCGACCACGGTTTCCAGCAGCGGCAACAGGTTGCGGTCGGCCTTCACGCTGATCGATGGCGTGGCACCCTGGCGCACCACCAGGTCGGGTCCGTTGGTCTGCACCGCTTCGACCGCGGCGGCGCTGCGCTGCTCGGTGGCGGCCTCTCCATTGCCGCGCTGCCAGTCGGCGGCCAGCGCCGCGCCGGGCCAGGCGGTGACGGCCACCATCATCAGCGAGGCGATCAGGGCCAGGGCGAACATCGGGTCCAGCCAGCGCAGCAAGCGGTTCATCGGGGATTCCTGCAGACAGTGTGGGCACCATGATGCCGCGGCCGATGCACCACCGCCGCCACGCCGCGACGCAATGCGCCGGGGGCGGCCTGAACTGCCGCCGGCGCCGACAGCCGGTGCACCTCGACCCCGGGGGGACCTCGGCGGCCCGTGTCTTGCTAGTATTTGCGCCATCGTGGCAGGCAACTGCGGCAGGATGGTCAGGCTTATCACCGCTTGGCCGGCTGCGCCGCTTGCTGCAATGGCAGTGCAGGATTTCTGGAGGACCGTGCATGAACAGCCCGTCGACCGATCTCGTGACCATGCCCACGCGCGGCGCCTTCTCCGTCGCGCAGATGCGCAGCGTCTACCGTTGCGACGAGGTGGAGCGCCGCCTCACCAAGCTGCCGCCCAAGGAGCACGAGCACCTGCGCAGCACCTACGAGCGCATGCTGGAGAAGGGCCCTGAGCGCTTCCAGGTCAAGCCCAGCGGGCTGCCGGCGATGGAACACCTGTACGACGAGATGCCCAATTTCCACGAGGTGCTCGACGACATCCGCCGCCAGCTGGCGCTGTGCCACGACAGCCGCGACGCACTCGAGATCACGCCGATGCTGCTGCTGGGCCCGCCGGGCGTGGGCAAGACGCATTTCGCGCGCGAGGTGGCGCATCTGCTGGGCACCGGCATGGGCTTCATCTCGATGAGCTCGCTCACCGCCGGCTGGGTGCTGTCGGGCGCGTCGTCGCAGTGGAAGGGCGCGCGGCCGGGCAAGGTCTTCGAGACCCTGGTCGAAGGCCAGTACGCCAACCCGGTGATGGTGGTCGACGAGATCGACAAGGCCCGCGGCGAGCATGCCTACGATCCGCTGGGCGCGCTCTAC
>JAURXG010000583.1 GCA_030654555.1 Aquabacterium sp. | reverse complement strand
CCCACTGGAGCGCATTGCGCCTGGCGCTGTCGCGCGCCCTTTCCATGGAGCCCGGGTGGGAAGACCGCCGGGCCAGAGGATCCGGCTGCATGACAAGCCTGGACCAAGCCGTGCCGCTGATGCCTGCGCGCATCGGCGACTACACGGATTTCTACACCTCGGTGTTCCATGCCACGAACGTCGGAAAGTTTTTCCGGCCCGACAATCCCCTGATGCCGAACTACAAGTGGGTGCCGATCGGCTACCACGGCCGCGCCTCGTCGATCGTGGTCAGCGGCACGCCGATCCGCCGTCCGCGCGGCCAGACCCTGGCGCCGGGCGCCACCGCGCCCACCGTCGCCCCCAGCCAGCGGCTGGACTACGAGCTGGAGCTGGGCGCGCTGGTCGGCCCCGGCAATGCGCTGGGCGAGCCGGTGGCCATGGCCGAGGCCGAAGACCGGCTGTTCGGCCTGGCCCTGCTCAACGACTGGTCGGCGCGCGACCTGCAGGCCTGGGAATACCAGCCGCTGGGCCCGTTCCTGGCCAAGAACTTCGGCAGCACCTTGTCGCCGTGGGTGGTGACGATGGAGGCGCTGGCGCCGTTCCGCGCCCCCTTCACCCGGCCCGACGGCGATCCGCAGCCGCTGCCCTACCTCGACAGCGCCACCAACCGCGCGGCCGGCGCGCTCGACATCCAGCTCAGCGTGTGGCTGCAGACCGCGGCGATGCGCGCGCGTGGCGACGCGCCGGTGCCGCTGTCGCAGAGCAACTTCAAGGATGCCTACTGGACGCTGGCGCAGCTGCTGACGCACCACGCCAGCAACGGCTGCAACCTGCAGCCGGGCGACCTGCTGGGCACCGGCACGCAGTCGGGGCCCGAGGCCGGGCAAGGCGGCTCGCTGCTGGAGCTGTCGGCCGGCGGCAAGCAGCCGATCAGCCTGCCGGGTGGCGAGCAGCGCACGTTCCTCGCCGATGGCGACACCCTGATCCTGCGCGCCCACTGCCAGCGGCCGGGCGCGGCGCGCATCGGCTTCGGCGACTGCGCGGGCACCGTGCTGCCGGCCCCCGCCGCGGCCTGAGACCAACGCCTGTCGCGCTGGCCGCTTGCGCCAGCGCAAGGCCCCGTGCCCGCCGGGGTCTAAGGTTTCCCGGTGTTGATGCCGGGAGAAGCACATGCCCCAGGGTGACCGATCGACGAGCCGCAGCGGTGCGCTGCGGCGGCGCGGGTGCTGGCCGCTGGCGCTGCTGGTGCTGGCCGGCTGCGGTGGCGGCGGCGACGACGCACCGTTCAGCCTGACGGTGCCCGCCGACTTCGCCACCCCGCTGGCCCAGGTCACGCTGTCGGGCACGGTGTCGTTGCCGGCGGGCTCCGAGCGCGCCGGCGGCACGCCCACCATGACCATCGTGACCTGCCAGCTGGGCACGCACACGATGCGCTGGGCCAACGCCGCCGACGGCAGCAGCGGCAACGCCTTCGCGCTCTGGGACTGCCCCAGGGACATCGCGATGTGGTCGGCGCCCGGCATCCCGCTGGCGCCGGGCGCCAACCCGATCACCGTCACGATGATGGACAGCCACCGCACGGCCCGGGCCACGGTCACGATCACCCGCCAATGATTGGCGGCACGGCACGGCGCGGCCGCCGCCGACAATGCCCCATGCACCCCACATGCCGCCCGATCGCCGCCGCCGCGCTGGCCCTGCTGGTCACCGCCTGCAGCGCGCTGCCGGGCCGGCCCGCACCCCCCGCCACCCCCGGCACCCCCGCCTGGCGCGCCGGCCCCGGCCAGGTGCTGCTGCTCGGCGAGGTGCACGACAACGCCGCCCAGCACGCGCTGCGGCTGCAGGCGCTGGCGGCCTTGCTGGCACGGGGCGACCGCCCGGCGCTGCTGCTCGAACCCTTCGACCGCGAGCGGCAGCCGGCCATCGACCTGGCGCTGCAGGCCACTGCGGCCGGCCCGCCGGACGCCCCGCTGGCGG
Organism: Aquabacterium sp.; assembly: GCA_030654555.1. Lineage (GTDB taxonomy): Bacteria > Pseudomonadota > Gammaproteobacteria > Burkholderiales > Burkholderiaceae_C > Pseudaquabacterium. Next base: position 13,656 of record JAURXG010000583.1, on the reverse strand, counting down.
CCCGCATCGACGCGGTCATCGCCGCCAGCGGCCAGGTGGCCGGCTGGGACTGGCCGCTCTACCGCCCCTACCTCGGCCTGGCGCTGCAGCACGGCCTGCCCATCGTCGCGGCCAATGTCTCGCGCGCCGAGACGCGGCGCATCATCCAGCTGGGCCTGGGCCCCACCGGCTGGTTGGCCGAGGTGCCCGAGGACATCGCCCGCGCGCAGGCCGATGCCATCGAGCGCAGCCACTGCGGCCAGGTGGATGCCGGCATGGCGGCGCGGCTGAGCCAGGCGCAGGTGGCACGCGACCAGTTCATGGCACGTCTGATCGGCACCCATGCCGCGCGCGGCGTGGTGCTGCTGGCCGGCAATGGCCATGTGCGCCGCGACATCGGCGTGCCCCGTTGGCTGAGCCCGGCGCTGCGCGAGCGCAGCCATGTGGTCGGCTACCTGGAGCCCGACGACGACAGCGCCAGCGCCTACGACGAGGTGGTGCGCACGGTGGCGCAGCCGCGCCAGGACCCCTGCGCGCAGATGCGCCGCGCGCCGCCGCTGCGGCCATCGGCTTCGGCCGCACCGGCCGCCCCCGCATCGCGTTAGCCCCAGCGGCGCCCGTCCGCAGCGCCGACGTCGATGGCGCCGGCGGGTAGCATCACCCGCATGCCCAAGGCCCTGCAGTCCACCCTGATCTCGCTGCGCGAGATGCTGTTCACCGCCGGGCCGTTCGTGCTGCTGGCCGCGCTGCTGCTGGCGCTGGCCTACCAGCTGCTGCAGCCCAACCCGCCGCGCAAGGTGGTGCTGGCCACCGGCGTGGCGCAAGGCGCGTACGCCGAGTTCGGCAAGCGTTATGCCGAGCTGCTGCAGCGCCACGGCATCACCGTCGAGCTGCGCGCCACGCAGGGCGCGGCCGAGAACCTGGCGCTGCTCCAGCAGCCCGGCTCGGGCGTGGACCTGGGCTTCGTTCAGGGCGGCACGCAACCGCCGGTGGCCGGTGACCAGGTGCCCGACAGCGGCCTGGTGTCGCTGGGCAGCATGTTCCACGAGCCGGTGTGGCTGTTCTACCGCGAAGACGCCGCCCGGCGCCTGGCCAAGGCGCCCACGCTGACCCGGCTGGACCAGCTGGCCGGCGGCACGCTCAACGTCGGCGCCCCCGGCAGCGGCGTGCCGCCGCTGATGCAGGCGCTGCTGGCGGCCAACCGCATCGAGCCCGGCACCCTCACGCTGCAGCAGCTGCCCACCACGCCGGCGGTGGTCGATCTGCTGGCCGGGCGCATCGACGCGCTGGTGCTGGCCTCGGCCCCTGAATCGCTGATGGTGCAGATGCTGCTGCAGACGCCCGGCGTGCACCTGTTCGATTTCGCCCAGGCCGAGGCCTACTCGCGGCGCCTGCCCTACCTGCACCCGGTGCGGCTGCCACGCGGCGTGGTCGACCTGGCGCGCGACCTGCCGCCCACCGACATGCGCCTGGTGGCGCCCACCGCCGCGCTGGTGGCGCGCGAGGGCCTGCACCCGGCGCTGGTGCAGCTGTTCGTGCAGGCCGCGCAGCAGGTGCACGGCGGGGCCGGCTGGTTCCAGCGCAAGGGCGATTTTCCGAACGCCGCCAGCGGCGAGTGGCCGATCGCCGACGAGGCCCAGCGCTTCTACCGCAACGGCGTGCCCTGGCTGCAGCGCTACCTGCCGTTCTGGCTGGCCAACCTGGCCGACCGCATGTGGCTGGCGCTGCTGGGCATCGTGGCGGTGCTGATCCCGCTGGCGCGGGTGCTGCCGCCGCTCTACGAGTTCCGCATCCGCCGGCGCGTGTTCCGCTGGTATGCCCAGCTGCGCGCGGTCGACGACGCCCGTGGCCAGCGCCCCGCGCCCGAGCTGCTGGCCGAGCTGGACGACATCGAGACCCGCGTGGGCCGGGTCACCGTGCCGCTGAGTTATGCCGACGAGCTGTACTCGCTGCGTGGGCACATCGAGATGGTGCGCCAGCGGCTGCGCGCCTGAGGCGCGGGTCGCACCCGCAGCTCGTCAGCCCGCTGCGTCGGCTGTGGCCGCCGGGCAGCGCCCGTCCACCGCGGGCCGCAGGCGCTGGCCCACCTGCAGCGGCAGGCCGGCCGAGGCCGCGTCGATGTGCAGGTGATCGGCACCGGCCGTGGCGGCCCAGGCCGCCGCGCCGGCGCCCAGCAGCTGCAGCCGCACGCCGTCCACCCGGCCGCTGAAGCCCTGCTGCTCGCCCCCCTGGGCCAGTGTCGCCGACACCTGCTGGAACTGCTGCACCACCCGCAGCGCCGTGCCCTGTGCACCGCACCACAGGCCGGCCAGCCGCGCCGGCACGGTCCAGCGGTGCAGGCGGCTCAGCTTCTCGCGGCCGATGGCCTTCTCGGGCACCTCCAGCGTCAGCGTGCGGTCGGGCTGCCAGTCGCCCAGGTCCCAGTCGTGCGAGACGATGCGCGTGCCCGGCGCCAGCGCCAGCAGGCGCGGGCGCAGCTTCAGGTTCACCTCGGGCAGCAGGTACATCGTGATCACGCTGGCGCCCGACAGGTCCGTGTCGAACAGGTCCTGCACGCGGAACTCGGTGCGCCCGGCCACGCCGGCGCGTTGGGCATGCTCGCGGCTGCGCGCCACCAGGTCGGGCACGATCTCCACGCCCAGCCCGCGCGCGCCGAAGCGCCGTGCCGCGGTGATGACGATGCGGCCGTCGCCGGAGCCCAGGTCCAGCACCCGGTCGGTGGGGCCCACGCCGGCCAGCTCGAGCATCGCCACGGTGACGCGGTCGGGCGTGGTGATGAAGGGCACGTCCTCGTCGTCCATGGCGTGCAAGGGCCCGGCCAGGCCGGCGGTGACGAGGGCGACAGTGAGGGCAAGCCGGCGGCGCATGCCGCCGATGCTAACGGCGCGGCGCCGGGGCCGCCAAGGCCGCCGGGGGCGCGCGCTGCCCTCAGGCCGCGACGGTGGCGTCCAGGCCCAGCGCCAGCAGCGCCGGCACCTGGTCGGCGCGCAGCGGGCGCGACAGCAGGTAGCCCTGGCCCACCGGCACGCCCAACGCGCGCAGCGTGGCCAGCTGCTCGGTGGTCTCGATGCCCTCGGCGATGACCTTGCGGCCCAGCGAGCGGCCCAGGTTCAGCACCGCGCGCACGATCTCCACGTTCTGCGGCTTGTCGTGCAGGCCCATCACGAACGAGCGGTCGATCTTCAGGCTGTCGATGGGCAGCGTGCCCAGGTAGGCCAGCGACGAGTAACCGGTGCCGAAGTCGTCGATCGAGAAGCCCACGCCGCGCTCGCGCAGCGCGCTCATGGTGGGCAGCGCCGCGTCCAGCCGGCCCATCAGCGTGGTCTCGGTGATCTCCAGCGTCAGCGTGCCCGGCGTGGGGGCATGGCGCTGCAGCACCTGCTGCACCTGCGTCACCAGGCTGGGGCGGCCCAGGTCGCGGCCCGAGATGTTGACGTGCATGCCCAGCTGCGCGCCGCCGGGCAGGCTGCGCTGCCAATGCGCCAGCTGCTGCACGGCGTGGTCGATCACCCAGTCGGTCAGCGCCTCGATGTGGCCCGACTCCTCGGCCAGCGCGATGAACACCGCCGGGCTCACCGGCCCACGCTGCGGGTGGTTCCAGCGCGCCAGCGCCTCGAAGCCGATCAGCCGGTACGGCGTCAGCGCATACAGCGGCTGGAAGTGCACCGACAACTGCCCCTCGCCGATGGCGCGGCGCAGCTCGCCTTCCAGCGCCAGCTTCTCGGCCACCTTCTCGTGCATCGCGCTGTCGAACAGCGCCACCCGGCCGCGCCCGCCGGCCTTGGCCTCGTACATCGCCAGATCGGCGTCGCGCAGCACCTCGTCGACCGTGCGGTAGCCCAGGTCGCTGAAGGTGATGCCCACGCTGGCGCCGGGCACCACCTCCACGCCGTTGATGGCCAGCGGCTGGGTCAGCACCTCCAGCACGCGCTGGGCCACGCGCTGGCCCAGCGCGGGGTCGTGCAGGTCTTCCAGCAGGATGGCGAACTCGTCGCCGCCCAGCCGCGCCACCAGGTCGTTGGGCCGCACGCAGGTGCCCAGGCGCTGCGCCACCTCGCGCAGCAGCTGATTGCCGGCCATGTGGCCCAGGCTGTCGTTGACGATCTTGAAGCGGTCGAGGTCGAGGAACAGCACCGCGAAGCGCCGCTCGGCGTCCAGCCGCGACTGCTCCACCGCCACCTCCAGCCGCTCGTTGAAGCAGTGGCGGTTGGCCAGGTCGGTCAGGCCGTCGTGGAAGGCGATGTGGTGCAGCCGGCTTTCGGCCAGGTGGCGCGAGGTGATGTCGTGCAGCTGGTAGATCAGGCAGGCGCCGTTGCCGCCCGGGTCGTCGTACTGGCTGCAGTGCACGGCCACCCACAGGTCGCTGCCATCGGGCCCCTGCACCCGCAGCTCCATCGAGAACGACTCGTCGGGCCGCGCCGCCACGGCCTCGGCATGGCGGCGGAACAGCGCCATGTCACCGGCATGCAGCACGCTGCAGAACGGCTGGTCCACCAGCGTGGCGGGTTGGCGCCCCAGCAGCGCGCAGAAGGCCTCGTTGACCTGCAGGATGCCGCCGCAGGGCCGCACGATGGCCATGCCGATGGCCGCGTGGGTGAAGGCGGCGGTGAAGCGCTGCTGGCTCAGCACCGCCTCGCGCTGGGCCTCGGCCAGCTGGGCCTCCTGCACCGCACGCTCGGCCTCCTGGCGCCGCAAGTGCAGGCGCAGCAGCAGCACCAGGCCCAGCACCAGCGCCGCCGAGACCAGCAGCACCGCCGGTCCGAAGCGCTGGGCGTTCAGGTGCACCAGGCCCGCCGCGAAGGCCGTGCCCAGGTACAGCGCGGCCAGCCAGCTGGCGTCGGCAAACCATTCGAACGGGCGCAGCGGCAGGCCGCGCTTGAGCGCCATCATCGCCATCAGCGGCGCGGTGGTCAGCGCAAACGGCACCAGGGCCGCGCCGCACAGGGCGGCCAGCGTGGCCACCTCGGGCGAGCCGCCGGCCCACATCAGGCCCGCCTTGGCGGCCTCGAAGACGGCGCCGCAGGCCGCCATCGCCGCCATGCCGGCAGCCGGGCTGCTGAGGCGGCTGCTCAGGCGCTTGGAGGTGCGCCAGCTGCCGATCATGGCTTCGACACCGGCGGCCAGCACCGCCACCGCCGGCCCCAGCGTGGCCAGCGCGGCGAAGATGAACACATCGGCCACGCCCAGCGTGTAGGCCGAGCGCGGCAGCTTCAGCGAGAAGTTCGACGCCACCGCCGCCAGCCCCAGCGCCAGCAGCACCGGCCCGGCGCTGGCCGCCGGCAGGGCCAGCGTGCGCCACAGCGCCCAGCCCAGCGCCAGCAGCCCGCAGCCGGTGATCGCCACCCACGCGGCCAGGGCCGGCGCCGGGTAGTCGAACAGGTGCTGGCGACGGAACGCCGACCACGGGTTGCGTGGGGTCGGCAGGTCGCGGGGCGATGCGGGCATCATGTCGGGCGAGAGATCAGGGTCCTCGGGGGCGGCGCGCGAACCCGCGCGGCACCATCACCCCCTGCTTCAAGATCGGCCCGCAGGGCCCGAACTTGAGCCGCAACCGGCCGGCATCCGGCCCCGGATCACTCGCCGAACAGGCTGCGGTCGAGCGCGCTGGCCGGGTCGGCCACCGTCTCGCTGAGCAGGAAGCCTTCGCTCAGCAGGAAGCCCTCGCTCAGCAGCAGGCCTTCGCTGAGCAGGAAGCCCTCGCTGAGCAGGAAGCCTTCACTCAGCAGAAAGCCTTCGCTCAGCAGGAAACCTTCGCTCAGCAGCAAGCCCTCGCTCAGCAGGAAGCCCTCGCTGAGCAGGAAGCCTTCGCTCAGCAGCAGGCCTTCGCCGTGCAGGAAGCCCATGCCGCCGGTGAAGCCCAGCTTCATCGTCAGGCCGATGCCGGCCGCGGCACGTGCGGCCAGCGTGGGCACCGGCAGCGTCAGCGCGCTGGCGCCGCCGCTGAGGCTGAAGGCCACCGGATCGAGCAACCGCACGCCGGCCGTCAGCAGCTGCTGGCGCGGCGTGTTGTTCTCGACGATGCTGGCCACCAGCGTGTTGGCCGGCACGCTGCCGAACGCGGGGCGGTAGGTGACGCTGTTGCGCAGCAGCACCTGGCGCGCCCACAGCAGGCCCGGGTCGTAGACCGGCTGCCAGCGGGTGAACAGCGTGTCGCCCCCGGCCAGGTGGGTGCCGCCCGCGTAGATCAGGCGCGACCACGGCGCTGCCTGGCCGTTGAGCACCGAGGCCGGCGCCGGCAGCACCTTGCCCGGCGCCAGCAGGTTGTCGCCGGCCTTCAGCGTGCCGGCGGCCAGCGCCGGGCCCAGGTCGGTGCGCAGCGCCTGCGCCAGGCGCACGGCGCCTTCGACGTTGAGCTGGCCGGTGCCCTGTTCGAGCAGGCCGCCCTGGGCCAGCGGCTGGGCCGTGTACTGCAGGATGGCCTTGACCAGCGGCGGCGTCAGCCCCGGGTTGGCCTGCAGCAGCAGCGCGGCGGCGCCGGCCACCGCGGGCGCGGCCATCGAGGTGCCGCTCATCTCCATCAGCGTCTTGCGCGTGAGCTGCGACGCCCCCGGCACGATGGTGAACTGCGGATTGGTGCGCGCCAGCAGGTTCCAGCCCGAGGGGCCGTCGCTGCGGTTGGCGCCCAGCACCGACACCACCCGGTTGCCGGGCGCCACCAGATCGGGCTTGATCAGGTTGTCGACCCAGCGCCGGCCGCTGGCGAAGGTGAAGGCGCCGCGCGTGGGCCCGCGCGAGCTGAAGCGGGTGACCGCGTCGTCGCTGCGCACCACCGTGCCGAAACCGTTGGACGCACCCACGGTGATCACCGACGGCTCGTGCCCCGGCGAGCTGATGCTGCCGTAGACCGTCTGGCCGGCGGCGTTCTTGCCGGCGTTGCCGGCGGAGACCACCACCACGAGGCCCGCCGCGGTGGCGCTGCGCGCGGCCCGCGCCAGCGGATCGACCAGGAACGAATCGGTGGACGCCGCACCCAGGCTCAGGTTGATGACACGGATGTTGCCGATGCGCGCGCGCTGGATCACCCAGTCGATGCCGGCCAGCACGTCGGCCAGGTTGCCCACGCCGCGCTCGTCGAGCACACGCACGTCGTACAGATCGGCCGCCGGCGCGATGCCGCCCGACTCGGGCGACTGGTAGTTGCCGGCGCCCGCGGCGATGGCCGCCACATGGCTGCCGTGGCCGTAGGGGTCGGGGTTGTCGGTGAGCGGCACCTGCTTGCGGTTGCCGGCCTTGTAGTCGCGGCCGTCCAGCAGCGCGCGCGTGGCGGCGGAGTAGTCGGCGCCGACCGGCCAGCCCTTGCCGCCCATGGCCTTGTTGATGTAGGTGAAGTCCATCAGCGCGCGCACCCGCGTCTTGCCCGCGGCATCCCAGGTGTGCTGGTGGCGCCAGTCGATGCCCGAGTCGAGGATCGCGATGCCCACGCCCAGGCCGTCGAGCCCGGCGCTGTTGGTGTTGGCGCCGCCGGCCGTCAGCGGCAGCACCGACGCGGCGCCGGTGGCCGCCTGCAGCGGGCTGGCATGGCGCAGCGTGGTGCGGTTGGGGGCGATGCCCAGCACGTCGGGGCGCGCGGCCAGCGTGCTCAAGGCCGCAGCCGGCAGCAGCGCCGACAAGGCCCGCACCGACACATAGTTGTATAACACCGAGCCGCCGCGCGCCTGGATGTGCTGCCGCAGCGCGGCCAGCGTGGGGTCGCTGCTGCTGGCGTTGACCAGCACCTTGACGTGCAGCCCGGTCTCCAGCCGCTTGGCCCAGGGCACGGTGATGGGGCTGCCCGCCGGGGTGGCCATCACCGCGCGCAGGTCGGCCGACAGCTTGGAGGTGGCCGCGCCCTGCGCCTGCGCCGCCGGCCAGCCGCCGGCACACAGGGCCGCCGCCAAGGCCAGGCCCCGTGCCCATCGCTGCAGAAATTGTCGTCGCTCGCTCATGCCCGCCCCAGTTTGTCCACGCAGTGCCACGGGGCGGCTGTGTGGCCGCTCCGGTCTCGTCTCGGGGCTATCGGCCGGGGGGCGGGGCGCTTGAGGGGGACAGGCCGGCTTGAGCGCGAGAAGCCGGGCGGAATGTGCGCTTTTTATCAGATTGAGGCGCTCAAGCCGGCCCGGGGGCGGCCGAAGAACGGCCTAGAACGCCGCCGCCTGAACCGCCGCCGCGTCCACGCCCAGCCGGCCGGCGGCGGCCAGGATCTCTTGCCAGGTGGTGGCGTCGACCGGCACGCCAGCGGCGGTGCGCTGGGCGCGCCAGGCGCGCTCGGGCTCGCCGGCGATGTGGATGGCGTCGACGCCCGCGCGCACCGGCGAGGCGCGCACCCAGTCGATGAAGGCCAGCGCCTCGGCCTCGAAGCCGGCGCGGTCGGCCAGCGCGGCCGGATCGACCAGCACGCTGAACATGCCGTTGAGCACGCGCTTCTGGCTGGCGTCGCCGTCGCGCTGCGTCATGCCGGCGGCCAGCGCGCCGCCCAGCAGCTCGCACATCAGCGCCATGCCGAAGCCCTTGTGGCCGCCGAAGGTGAGCAGCGCGCCGAACGGCGGCACCACGGTGAAACGCGGCTCGCGCGTGGGCTGGCCCTGGTCGTCGATCAGGCAATCGGGCGGCACCTGCTCGCCCTTGTTCATCGCCACGCGGGTCTTGCCCTGGGCGATCATGCTGGTGGCGAAATCCAGGATCACCGGCGGCCGGCCGGTGAGCGGCACGCCGGCGCAGAACGGGTTGGTGCCGAAGCGCGCATCACCCCCGCCATGCGGCGCCACGATGGCGCGCGAGATCACGTTGACGAAGTGCAGCGACACCAGCCCGGCCGCGGCCGCCTGCTCGGCCCAGGCGCCGATGCGCCCCAGGTGGTGCGAATTGCCCAGGGCCACGATGCAGCTGCCTTGCGCCTGCGCGCGCGCGATGCCCAGCGCCATGGCCTGCGCGCCGATCACCTGGCCGAAGCCGCGGTTGCCATCCAGCCGCAGCAGGCCACCGCCATCGAGCACGGTGCTGACCGCGGCGTTGGGCTTGAGCCCGCCCTGCAGGTAGGCATCGGCATAACGCGGCAGCATGCCGATGCCGTGCGAATCGTGGCCGGTGAGGTTGGCCTCGATCAGGTTGCCGGTGACGGCCTCGACCTCGTCGGGCAGGCTGCCGAAGCCGCGCACCACGCGGCGGATGGCGTCTTGCAGACGGGGCAAGGGGATCAGGTGCATGTCGCTCATGGGGGTCTCGGTGATGGCGGCGGAAGAGCGCCGCAGAAGACCGCGGCGGTGCCTGGCTTGGGAGGATGCGGGAGGGTTGTCAGCAGGGCAGCCCGGCAGGCATCGATCCTAGACTGATCGGCCCCCCTGCCCGCCCCGGAGCGACCCCACCATGACGCTGAACCGCCGCACCTTCCAACAGGCCCTGGCCGCCACGCTGGCGGGCATCAGCACCGGCAGCCTCACCGGCGCCGCCCAGGCCCAGGCCGGCTGGCCGAACAAGCCGATCAAGTACATCGTGCCCTTTGCGCCGGGCGGCACCACCGACATCCTGGCCCGCGTGGTGGGCGAGAAGCTGGCGCTGGCGCTGGGCCAGCCGGTGGTCATCGAGAACAAGGCCGGCCAGGGCGGATCGGCCGGCAGCGCCGAGCTGGCGCGCGCCGCGCCCGACGGCTACACCATCGGCGGCGGCACCATCAGCAGCCACGCCATCAACGCCACGCTGTACGACAAGCTGCCCTACGACCCGGTGACCAGCTTTGCGCCCATCACCCTGTATGCCACCCAGCCCAACATGCTGCTGGTGCACCCGGCCGTGCCGGCCCACAACGTGCGCGAGCTGATCGCGCTGCTGAAGGCCAGCCCCGACAAGTACTCGTACGGATCGGCCGGCAACGGCACCTCGCAGCACATCTCGGGCGAGCTGTTCAAGACGATGGCCGGCGTGCAGATGCAGCACATCCCCTACCGCGGCAGCGGCCAGATGCTGCCCGAGCTGCTGGGCGGCACGCTGCCCATCGCCTTCGACAACGTGGCCAGCGCGATCCCGCACATCAAGGCCGGCAAGCTGCGCGCGCTGGCGGTGACCACCGCCGCCCGGTCGGGCGTCTCCCCCGACGTGCCCACGCTGGCCGAATCGGGCCTGCCCGGCTACGAGCTGAGCAGCTGGCAGGCGGTGTTTGCGCCGGCCGGCACCCCGCCGGCCATCGTGGAGCGGCTCTACACCGAAATCAGCCGCATCCTGAAGATGCCCGACGTGGCCAAACGGCTCGGCGACCTGGGGCTGGACCTGTCGGGCATGCCCCCGGCCGAGCTGGCCGCGCTGATCCGAAACGACGTGCCGCGGCTGGGCAAGGTGGTGCGCGACAGCGGGGCCAAGGCCAACTGACGGCCGGGCCGGCAGGCCGGCTGCGCGCGGGTTCTGCCGGTCGACAGGCCGCTTACTCGGCACGTATGCTCGAAACACGGCGGGCCCAGACCCGCCTGCGGGACAGACCCAGACACACCGGGCGCCCGAGCCGCTGGCCAGCAGGCTGGTGCGTCACTTCGAGGGAGGGATCGATGCGTGCGATCGCGACGAGGCTTGGGCCTGGATGGCTGGATGCGATGCAAGGGCCTTGCCGTAACGACAGGCGGCAGGTGTTGTGGACGGCGTCTGCGCCAGAACAGCCGCATTCGCTTGGCGCCCTGCACCAACCACGCGTATGGCGGTCTATCGCCACCGCTTGCCATTGGTCGACAGACAGGCTGCAGCGCAATCAGTACATCGAGTATCAAGATGCGATGGCGATATACGGGAATCACTTTCCACCAATTGCCACCCCTGACCAGATTGGCCGGGCGGCTTCGAGCTAAATCACGTTAGGCCGCACAAAGTCAATCTCGCTGTGCCTCCACCGAATACCACCTACCAGCCCGCCTTAATACTTCAGCGCACCCGAAATGAGCATTGAGTTTCTGAAGACGGATTTTGAGAAGGTCAGCTACCTGCTCAACTTGCTTGTCGCGCACGCAACCGGAAAGCCCGCTGAATCCAGCGAGTACGAAACCCTGAGGCATCAACTACTCTCGGACCCACCGATCGCCGATGCACTGCCTAACTGGATAAAGACAAATCGCAATCTTGAGGCATTCTGGGGGTTCATTCAGCCAAAGTTCAAGTCTTACGCAGAGCGCCGAACCTATCTATCTGAGCAATTTACACCGTTGCTCGATGCGCTAGAGTTCAACGACTTGAAGTCTCTTCAGAATTCAACCAACATCAGAAAACTTCAGGGGAAGTCCTCAGTCACGCGAAACAAGAGAAAAGTGTTTATCGTTCACGGTCGAAACAACGAAGTTAAGCAGGAGGTCAGCCGCTTCGTCGAGCGTCAGGGAATCGAAGCTATCGTTCTCCACGAACAAGCGAGCGCTGGAATGACCATCATCGAGAAGATCGAGCACTACTCGAATGATGCTGACTTTGCTTTGGTCCTCTACACTGCCTGTGATCATGGCCGTGGCGTCCATGAGGCGAAAGTGCCCCCCAAGAATCGAGCCCGTCAAAACGTGGTGTTCGAACACGGGTACCTGATGGCTAAGTTGGGGCGTGAAAATGTTTGCGCTCTCGTCCAAGGTGACATCGAAACGCCAAACGATATAAGCGGCGTTGTCTACGTATCTCTTGATCCATCAGGCGCATGGAAACTTGAAGTGCTCAGAGAGCTAAAGGCATGCGGCTACCAGGTTGCAGACGTGCTATGAACGCATCATCGCCCTGCGCAGTGCGGCCTAACCATTCGCTCAACCGGACCCATTGCGGCATGCGGCTAAAGGCCCTCCATTTCATTCTGGGCCTTTAGCCACATACCGCAACGGTCCGGTTAGCTCAAACGTTAGGCGTCAGAGAGAAAGAGACCCATGCCCACATGCTTCGTAATTCAGCCATTCGACTCCGGCAAGTATGACAAACGATTTAACGACATCTACAAGCCAGCAATAATTGCCGCCGGCCTAGAGGCATACAGAGTCGACTATGACCCCGGTGTACTTGTGCCTATCGATGCCATCGAAAAAGGTATCCGACAAGCGGCAATTTGTCTTGCAGACATTTCTGCAGACAATCCAAACGTCTGGTACGAACTCGGATTCGCCTTTGCATCAGAGCGTCCAGTAGTTATGGTTTGCTCCGACGAGCGTACAGGAAAGAAGTACCCATTCGATATTCAACATCGAAGCATAATTCCGTACACCGCTGACGCACCAAGTGATTTTGACAAACTACGTGAAAGTCTGACAGCAAAACTGAAGGCGATCTCTGAGCGCACAGAGGTTCTCCAACAGATCGCAGATGCAACCCCAGTCACACCCATTGAGGGCCTAAGCGCGATTGAGACGCTCGTACTTGCCGTCATTGCCGGCGACGCATTCCTGCCAGAACTCGCGGTAACTGTCGCAAGTGCGAAGCACGAAGCCGAACGGGCAGGCATAACAAACATGGGATTCAACATCGCCCTTCGTAAACTCACCGCGAAAAAGTTCGTCAGGTCGGAGGATGTCTATGACGAAGAGCGAGGCGAAAGCTACAACGGAGTTGCAATAACAGAGCAGGGTTGGCAATGGATTGAGGCAAACGAATCAAGGTTCGTCCTGCTGCGACAAGAGAAGAAGAAGGATGAGCGAACTCCGTTCTAGTCACCGCGCACTTACGCTTAACCATTCGCTCAACCGGGCCCATTGCGGCATGCAGCCAAAGGCCCGCCATTTCATTCTAGCCCTTTAGCCACATACCGCACCGGTCCGGTTAGCTCAAACGTCTATCCCGCAGAAATACCTGCCTCTGCAGTCTGTGCCTCTGGTCTGATCAGCTACCCCCATGTACACGTGTGACAGGTGGTATGTTCAACCCTGGTGGCCACTCTAGTTGCCACCTTGCACTTTATAGCTTGACCTCAGGGAGACTGACATGAATGTATGGGAAGCTCGAATTACCGATCTTGGCGGCGATCAATCAGACCGAGACAACTACAGCAGGGATCGAGCCAGAATCATTCACTCCGCATTCTTCCGTCGCCTTCAACGCAAGACACAAGTGCTGGGTTTAGGAGAAAGCGATTTCTACCGTACACGCCTTACCCACACGATAGAGGTGGCTCAAGTAGCCAGCGGCATCGTCGATCAACTTCTTCGGTCAACTGCCCCTGAAAATCACAAGGTCTCGCTCCCCTCATCCGCGTTGATAGAAGCGATCGCACTAGCGCATGACATCGGTCACCCGCCATTCGGACATGGAGGAGAGGCCGCACTGAACTTTTCAATGCACGCCAGTGGAGGTTTCGAGGGAAACGCTCAAACACTGCGAATCTGTACCAAGCTCGGAGAGTATTCCGAATCATGCGGCCTAAATCTCACACGCCGCACGCTACTTGGTCTACTGAAATATCCTGCACCATACTCTGCTGTAGTTAATTCAACTATTTATCAACCATCAAAGGCGCCACTAAACATCGACTCCTTCAAGCCTCCCAAATGCGTATTCGATTGCGAGGCAGACAGCTTGGACTTCATCTTTCAACCCATTTCAGCCGAGCGAGCAATATTTCAAACCGCGTCCGAGGTTCAAGGCAAACACAAGAAGACCAAGTAGTCGGCCCTGCGAAATTCATCCCGCCCCTGCCATAACCAGTCGAGCCGGCCCGGGTCCGACGACAGTAGATGGCCCGCGATTCGCCCGTGGCGCGCCCGAACT
>JAURXG010000577.1 GCA_030654555.1 Aquabacterium sp. | reverse complement strand
CGAAGACCGCGGCCACCTTGTCGTTGACCAGCAGCTTCTTGCTCTTCTCGGCGAAGGTGGGCCAGTCGCTGGCGCCGTCTTCCTTGATGACCTTGATCTTGCGGCCCAGGATGCCGCCCATCGCGTTGATCTGGTCGATGGCCAGCTGCTCGGCCTGGATCGAGCCGGTCTCGCTGATGGCCATGGTGCCGGTGCCCGAGTGCAGCTGGCCCACCGTCACCTCGGTGTCGGTGATCGCCAGCTTGGTGGTGTTGACCTTGGCGGTGGGGAACTGCTGGGCCGCAGCCCAGGCGGGAATGCCGGCCAGCGGCAGGGCGGCGGCGCCTTGCAGCAGGCGGCGGCGCTGGGTGGATTTCAGGTCACGGTCCGAGTCATTCGACATGGATATCTCCAGGGTGGGGGCAAAACGGGGCATGGGGCACCATCGCGGTGCACTGCCGGGCGCAGGCCCGGATCAGTGCGGTGAGGGGTGTCATCGATGGCATGGACCCGACGGTAGGAGAAGCCCTGCGTTGATCGAATACGTCATTCGACGCAGTGCCGCTGCCGCGCGGCCCACGCAGACTCGCGCAGGCCACCGGTCTGGACACCCCGGGGCGGTTGCCCGCCTGCCGCGCGCCGGGACCGCTTCTTGCGTACGAGACCGGTAGACGCCAACCCACTCCGCTCGAGGCCCAACGATTGGCGACTGCTCCGCAAAAGATCTTCCGCATCCGGCGTGACTACAACAGCTGGGTGGCCAACGAGACGCTGGAGGACTACGCGCTGCGCTACACGCCGCGCCATTTCCGCAAGTGGAGCGAGGCGCGCGTGGCCAACACGGCGTTCGGCGCCACCTCGTTCCTGGCGCTGGAGGCCATCGGCGGCGCCATCGCGCTGAGCTACGGCTTCACCAACGCGCTGTGGGCGATCCTGGTGGTGGGGCTGATCACCTTCCTCACCGGCCTGCCGATCAGCTACTACGCGGCCAAGTACGGCCTGGACATGGACCTGCTGACCCGCGGTGCCGGCTTCGGCTACCTGGGCAGCACGCTCACCTCGCTGGTGTATGCCAGCTTCACCTTCATCTTCTTCGCGCTGGAGGCGGCGATCCTGGCGCTGGCGCTGCAGATGGCGCTGGATTGGCCGCTGCCGCTGTGCTACCTGATCGCCTCGCTGGGCGTGGTGCCGCTGGTGATGCACGGCATCACGCTGATCTCGCGGCTGCAGCTGTGGTCGCAGCCGATCTGGCTGGGGCTGTTCGTGCTGCCCTATGCCTTCGTGGCCTGGAAGGAGCCGCAGCGCTTCGCCGAGTTCAGCTCGCTGGCCGGCAAGGTGTCGGGCAGTTCGGGCTTCGACGCGGTGATGTTCGGCGCCGCTGCCACCGTGGCCTTCTCGCTGGTGGTGCAGATCGGCGAGCAGGTCGACTACCTGCGCTTCCTGCCCGAGAAGACGCGCGAGAGCCGCCGCCGCTGGTGGGCCGCGGTGCTGCTGGCCGGGCCGGGCTGGATCCTCCCGGGCATGCTCAAGATGCTGGGCGGGGCCTTTCTCGCTTTCCTGGTGCTGCAGCAGCAGGTGCCCACCGACAAGGCGGTCGACCCCACCCACATGTACATGGCCGGCTTTGCCTATGTCTTCGACGACGCACGCTGGGTGCTGGCGGCCACCGTGCTGTTCGTGCTGGTGTCGCAGGTCAAGATCAACCTCACCAACGCCTATGCCGGCAGCCTGGCGTGGAGCAACTTCTTCGCGCGGCTGACCCACAGCCACCCGGGCCGGGTGGTGTGGCTGGTGTTCAACGTGCTGATCGCCGTGCTGCTGATGATGCTGGGCGTGTTCGAGGCGCTCGAACGCGTGCTGGGCTTGTACGGCAACGTGGCGATCGCCTGGGTGGGCGCGCTGGTGGCCGACCTGGTGATCAACAAGCCGCTGGGCTGGAGCCCGAAGCACATCGAGTTCCGCCGCGCCTACCTCTACGACATCAACCCGGTGGGGCTGGGCGCGATGCTCAGCGCCGCCACGCTGTCGGTGGTGGCCTATGCGGGCGCCTTCGGCGAGGTGGCGCAGGCCTACGCGCCCTTCATCGCGCTGTTCGCCAGCATGGCCATTTCGCCGCTGCTGGCCTGGTGGACTTCAGGCCGCTGGTACCTCGCGCGCCAGGACCCGCCGCGCTGGAAGCCGGGCGAGTCGGTCACCTGCTCGGTGTGCGAGAACCCGTTCGAGTCCGACGACATGGCCTGGTGTCCGGCCTACGGCGCGCCGATCTGCTCGCTGTGCTGCACGCTCGAATCACGCTGCCACGACCGCTGCAAGACCGAATCGCGCACCGCCGAGCAGGTGCGCGCCGCGCTGGTGGCGCTGCTGCCGGCGCAGCTGTCGTCGCGCATCAACTTCCGCGTGGCGCATTACCTGGTGGTGGCGGTGTCGCTGATCGGCCTGCTGGGGGTGATCCTGGGCGTGGTCTACGAGCAGCAGGCCGGGCTGAACGGGTTGCACACGCTCGACCCGGCCGCGCTGCGGGCGCCTTTCCTCAAGGCCTTCGCGCTGCTGTCGCTCACGCTCGCCGTTGGGGCCTGGTGGATGGTGCTGGGCAGCGAGAGCCGGCACCGCGCCGAGGAGGAGTCGAACCGCCAGAACCAGCTGCTGACGCGCGAGATCGAGGCCCATGGCCGCACCGACGCCGCGCTGCAGGCCGCCAAGGACCTGGCCGAATCCGCCAACCAGGCCAAGACGCGCTACGTGGCGGGCATCACCCACGAGCTGCGCACGCCGCTCAACAGCATCCTGGGTTATGCGCAGATCCTGCTGAAGGACGACCGGCTGAGCGACGAGCCGCGCCGCGCGCTGGCCACCATCCACCGCAGCGGCGAGCACCTGCACGGCCTGATCGACGGCCTGCTTGACCTGGCCCGCATCGAGGCCGGCCGCCTGCGGCTCGATCCGGCGCCGTTGCCGGTGCGCGAGTTCCTCGACGACCTGGTGCACATGGTGGCGCCGCAGGCGGCGGCCAAGCAGCTGGGCTTCACGCTGCAGACCGAGGGCCGGGTGCCGGCCTGCATCCGCGCCGATGCCAAGCGGCTGCGGCAGATCCTGATCAACCTGCTGGGCAACGCGATCCGCTTCACCGACCACGGCCAGATCACGCTGCGGCTCGACTTCAGCCGCGAGGTGGCGCGCATCCAGGTCATCGACACCGGCATCGGCATCGCGCAGCAGGACCTGGAGCGCATCTTCATGCCCTTCGAGCGTGGCAGCGCCGGCCGCCGCAGCGGCGATGCCGGCACCGGCCTGGGCCTGACCATCACCCACCTGCTGACGCAGCTGATGGGCGGCGAGCTGACGGTCGACAGCACGCCCGGTGTGGGCAGCACCTTCACCGTGCGGCTGTACTTGAGCGAGATCGCCGCGCCCGCGCAGCGCGACGTGACCCAGCACCGGCCGGTGACCGGCTACATCGGCGCGCGCCGCCAGCTGCTGGTGGTCGACGACCACCCGATCCAGCGCCAGATGCTGGCCGGCATGCTGCTGCCGCTGGGCTTCGTGATCCGCGAGGCCGCCAGCGGCAGCGAGTGCCTGGAGAGCGTGGCCGAGCAGCGCCCCGACGCGGTGCTGCTGGACATCACGATGGACGACATGAACGGCTGGGAGACGGCGCGGCGGCTGCGCGCGCGCGAGGTCGGCGCCACGGGCCTGGCGCCCATGCCCATCATCATGGTGTCGGCCAACGCCTTCGAGAACCAGGCCGACAAGCTGGCCGAGGCGGGCGCGCAGGCCTTCGTCGACAAGCCGGTGATCGAATCGGAGCTGCTGGTGGCATTGCAGCGCCACCTGCAGCTGGAATGGGTGGCCGAGCTGAAGCTGCCCGGCTGGGCGCCGCCCGAGCCGGTGCTCGCAGCCGTGCCGCTGCCCGCCGAGCAGGCCGCCACGCTGTTGCGGCTGGCGCGGCTGGGCCATGCCCGCGGCCTGCACGAGGCGCTCGATCAGCTGGGCACGGCGCATGCGGCGCTGCTGCCGCAGGTGGCGGCGCTGCGCGGGTTGGTGGACCGCTTTGCGTTCGGTGAACTGCTGGTGCAGCTGCAAGCCGCCCAGGCCGGCGATGACGAGGAGGCCGCATGAACGACGCCACCGGCGACGTGCTGCTGCTGGTCGACGACCTGCCGCAATCGCTGGGCGCGCTGGCGCAGGAGCTGGAGGCCGACGGCTACACCGTGCTGGTGGCCCACAGCGGCGAGGCCGCGCTGCAGCGGCTGGACCTGGTCACGCCCGACGCCATCCTGCTCGACGCGCTGATGCCCGGCCTGTCGGGCTTCGAGACCTGCCGGCGCATCAAGGCGCAGGCGGCCTGGTCGCACATCCCGGTGATCTTCATGACCGGCCTGTCGGAGACGCCGCACATCGTCGCCGGCTTCGACGCCGGTGGCGTCGACTATGTCGTCAAGCCGGTGCGGGCGCAGGAGGTGCTGGCGCGGCTGGCCACGCATGTGCGCAATGCGCGGGCGGTGCGCCTGGCGCGCGAGGCGGTGGACGTGGGCGGCCACGGCGTGCTGGTGATCGACGCGCGCGGGCGCGTCGCCTGGCAGTCGCCGCAGGCCCAGCGCTGGCTGGCTGAATCGTTCGCCGACGCGCCGGCCGGTGCGGGCGCGCGCTGGCTGGTCGAGGCGGGCGGCCCCGGGGGGGGTGGTGATGCCCTGGCCGACGCCACGACCCAACGCCTGCTGCGCCGCCCCGCCGCCGACGGCCGCCACCTGGTGGCCCGCTGGCTGGGCGAGGTGGGGCTGGGCGAGTCGATGTGGCTGCTCAGCCAGCAGGCGGCGGGCGAGGCGCAACCCTCGCGCCTGGCCTCGGCCGCGCTGACCCCGCGCGAGACCGAGGTGCTGTCGTGGATCGCCAAGGGCAAGACCAACCGCGACGTGGCCGACATCCTGGGCATGAGCCCGCGCACGGTGAACAAGCACCTCGAGCATGTGTTCGAGAAGCTGGGCGTCGAGACCCGCGCCGCAGCCGCCGCACTGGCCAGCCGGGAACTGGGGTGAGCCAGCAGGTTCGTTCGCGCCTTGTCAGGCGCGCAAACGGTCCAGGTCCTGCCGCACCGCGGTGTTGATCTGGCCGTACATCTGCAGCTGCTCGCCCATGCTGCGCAGGCGCTCGGCCAGGCGTTGCGCCAGGCCGGCCAGCAGCTTGGCTGCCACCTTGGGGTGCTCCTCGACCAGGCGCTCCAGCCCGCGGCGCGCCAGCCCGGCGGCCAGGATGTCGGTCACCGCGGTGCAGGTGGCCGAGCGCGGTGCGCCGTCGAGCAGCGACATCTCGCCCAGCACCGAGCCGGCGCCCATCACCGCGATCGGCACCGAGCCTTCGGGCCCGGGGCTGCTGGCGTCGACCGACACCTCGCCGTCCAGCACCAGCAGCAGGTGGCCGGCGTGGCCGCTGTCGCCGGTGCGAAACAGCACGCTGCCGCGCGGATAGACCACCTCGCGCATGTAGGCCAGCACGCACTGCGCATCCTGCGCGTCCAGCCGCACGAAGGCGTGCAGGCCCTGCAGCAGCTCGGCCGTGCGCGCGGCCAGGCGCGGGTTGTCGTTGATGGCCCGCGTGCGCAGCGCGGCCGGCGCCGGCGCGGCCGCGAGCGAAGGCATGACGGAGGTGGAAAAACTGCTGGGTTGCATGGTGGTCAGTGTGGCCTGTCACCCGCCTGGCCACAAGTGCCCGGATGCGGGTGACGCGCCCCCGTTGGTGCGGGAGGCGCGTGGGCCTGATCAGGCCGCCTTGGGCGCGAAGCCCAGCACCGCCTTCACTTCGAGGAACTCGCCGAAGGCGTGCTCGCCCCACTCGCGGCCGTTGCCCGACTGCTTGAAGCCACCGAACGGCGCCATCAGGTCGGGGGCGGCGCTGTTGATGTTGACCTGCCCCGCGCGCAGCCGCGACGCCACCTTGCGCGTGGCCTCGGGGTCGGTGCCCGACACGTAGGCCGCCAGGCCGTAGGGCGTGTCGTTGGCGATGGCCACCGCCTCGTCGACCGTGTCGTAGCCCAGGATCGTCAACACCGGGCCGAAGATCTCCTCGCGGGCGATGGTGGCGGTGTTCGTCACCGGGCCCAGCACCGTGGGCTTGACGTAGTAGCCGGTCTCCAGGCCCGCCGGCTTGCCCGGGCCGCCGGCCACCACGCCGGCGCCTTCTTCGATGCCGCGCTCGATCAGGCCCTGGATCTTGTTCCACTGCGTGGCCGAGATCACCGGGCCGATGGCAGCACCGCTGGCGGGGTCGCCCACGGTGGTGCCTTCGCAGGCGGCCTTGGCGATCGCCAGCACCTCGGCCATCCTGGCGTTGGGCACCAGCATGCGGGTGGGCGCGTTGCAGCTCTGGCCGGAGTTGCTCATCACCGAGCGCACGCCGGCGGTCACGGCCTTCTGCAGGTCGGCATCGGGCAGGATGATGTTGGGCGACTTGCCGCCCAGTTCCTGGTGCACGCGCTTGACGGTGGGCGCCGCGTTGCGCGCCACCTCGATGCCCGCACGGGTGCTGCCGGTGAACGACACCATGTCGACCTCGGGGTGGCTGGAGATCGCCGCGCCCACGGTCGGGCCGTCGCCGTTGACCAGGTTGAACACGCCGGCCGGCACGCCCGCGGCATGCAGGATCTCGGTCCACACCTGGGCCGAGAACGGTGCGATCTCACTGGGCTTGAGCACCATGGTGCAGCCCACGGCCAGCGCCGGCGCCACCTTGCAGGCGATCTGGTTGACCGGCCAGTTCCACGGCGTGATCAGGCCGCACACGCCGATCGGCTCCTTGACCAGCAGCGTGGTGCCACGCTGCTCCTGGAAGTGGTAGTCCTTCAGCACGTTCAGCGCGGTGGTCAGGTGGCCCACGCCCATCGCGGCCTGGGCCTTCTGCGACAGCATCGCGGGCGCGCCCATCTCCTCGGTGATGGCCGCGGCCATGTCGGCGTAGCGCTTCTTGTATTCGTTGATGATGGCTTCGAGCAGTGCGACGCGCTCGGCCACGCTGGTCTGCGAGTAGCTGGCGAAGGCGGCGCGGGCGGCTTTCACCGCGGCGTCGACATCGGCGGCCGAGCCCATCGAGATGCGGCCGGCCACGCCTTCGGTGGCGGGGTTGATCACGTCCAGGGTCTTGGGCGTGACGGGGTCGACCCAGGTGCCGTTGATGTAGAACTTGAGGTAGTCGCGCATGGCTTGAAGCTTCCAGAGTGGGCGGAAGGCGGAGTTTGCACCAGTCGGCCGCCGTTGCCGTGGCCCCGCCCACCTGCAAGGCCCGCGCGCCGCATGGCGGCCTGCTGCGCGCGATGACTGCGTGGTGGCCTCGCCCTGGCCGCAACCCTCGCGAAACCCCCCGAAACCTGGGGGGGATGCGGCCGGTGAATTTGCGGAAACGCAAGTGCCGACGCCGCCATCGGGCCACAGTGAGGGCGTCGGTCGTTGTGAATGCCAAGGACCTGAACGAGGAGAGCCATCATGAGTTTCCGCAGCAAGTTGTTGTCGGCATCGCTGCTGTCCATCGGTCTGGCCTGGGGCGCGTCGGCCTTTGCCGCAGGCCCGTCGGTGTCGGTGCCTTCCACCGCCGATGCGACCGGCAAGGTCATGGTCAGGGGCGCCGACCTCGCGGCCTACAAGAACGTCACCGTGCGCATCATGCACGTCAAGCTGACGCCGATCGACACGGTGATTCAGGTCGGCGCGGACGGTCGCTTCGTGCTGCCGTTCGAGCCGCCGATCTCGGGCGCCTACACCGTGGTGGTGTTCGACAGCAACGGGCAGCAGGTCGGCCAGGGCAACTTCGGCCACTTCCGCTGAAGCCGGCGGCAAGACCACCTGGAGCCACCGTGAGCCACCGCCCCTGGTCCCTGCTGTTGACGGCCGGCCTGGCCGCGTGGTTCGCTGGCGCCGCGGCCGCGGCCGCGGCCGC
>JAURXG010000576.1 GCA_030654555.1 Aquabacterium sp. | reverse complement strand
CCGGCCGGCGATGCGGCGCAGGGCGCGCTGCGGCTGCTGCACCCATCGCTGGCCGCAACCAACGGAACATCGGCATGACCGACCACGCACCACCGCGCCGCATCGACGGCCACCTCCTCACGCCGCAGGGCTTCGTCCTGGGCACGTTGTGGCTGGACGGCGCCGGGCGCATCGCCGGCATCGACGGCGCGCCCTGCAGCGAGGCCGACGTGCGCGCGTCGACACGGCCGCTGGTGCTGCCCGGCTTCATCGACCTGCATGTGCATGGCGGCGGTGGCCGCGACACGATGGAGGGCGGCGATGCGGTGGCGCACATCGCGCAACTGCATGCCCGCCACGGCACCACGGCGCTGCTGGCCACCACGATGACCGCGCCGCAGGACGAGCTGGCCGCCGCACTCGCCGCGCTGGGCCCGACCATCGCCCGACGCCCGCGCGGGGCTGCCAGGGTGCTGGGCGTGCATCTGGAAGGGCCCTACATCAGCGCCGGCAGGCTGGGCGCGCAGCCCGAATTCACCCGCCCGGGGGCGATGGGCGAGCTGATGGCGCTGCACGCGCTGGCGCCGATCCGCCTGATCACGCTGGCGCCCGAGTTGCCGGGCCACCTGGCCTGGATCGCCCGCTTGCGCGTGGCCGGCTTCGTCGTGCAGATCGGCCACAGCGACGGCAGCTACGAAGACGGCGTGGCCGCGTTGGGCCAGGGTGCCAGCGGCTTCACCCACCTGTTCAATGCGATGAGCGGCCTGCACCACCGCGCCCCCGGCATGGTGGGCGCGGCGCTGGCGCATGCACGTTATGCCGAGCTGATCCCCGACCTGCTGCACGTGCACCCGGGTGCCATCCGCGCCGCGCTGCGTGCCATCCCGGGCCTGTACTGCGTCAGCGACGCCACCGCCGCCACCGGCATGCCCGATGGCGACTACGCGCTGGGCCGCCAGCGCGTCAGCAAGTGCGGGGGCGGCGTGCGCCTGGCCGACGGCACGCTGGCCGGCAGCACGTTGACGATGGACCAGGCGCTGCGCAACCTGGTAGGCCTGGGGCTGACGCTGGCCGACGCCTCGCGCCGGGTGTCGACCCACGCTGCCGACTTCCTGGGCCTGGCCGACCGCGGCCGCCTGCAGGCCGGCGCCTGGGGCGACCTGGTGGTGCTGGACCCCGATCTGCAGCTGCAGCAGGTGTGGGTCGAAGGCGAGGCCATCGCGCTCGGCAGCGCCTGATCGCCGCGCGGCGACCCGGGCCGCCGCGCATGGCAGACTGCGCTGATGCCCAACGCTGCCGTCCGCCGCACCAGCCCCGCCTCCGAGCGCAACCAGGGGCCCATCCTCGCCGAACTGCAGCGCTGGCTGCCACCCACCGGCCGGATGCTGGAGATCGCCGCCGGCACCGGCCAGCATGCCGTGCACTTCGCCGCCGGGTTGCCGGGCTGGCACTGGCAGGCGAGCGACCCCGACGCCGACGCGCTGGGCTCGATCGTGGCCTGGGCCGCGGCGCAGCCGGCCGCCAACCTGCTGCTGCCGCCGCTGCAGCTGGACGTGCTGGCGACGCCCTGGCCGGTCGAGTCGAACGGCGATCAGGCGACGGTGCCGTGGGACGCGATCTTCTGCGCCAACATGCTGCACATCGCCCCCTGGGCCTGCTGTGCGGCCTTGATGCAAGGGGCTGCGCGGCTGCTGTCGCCCGCCGGCAAGCTGATCACCTACGGCCCCTACCTCGTCGATGGCGAGCCCACGGCGCCCGGCAATCTGGCCTTCGACGCCGACCTGCGCGAGCGCAACCCCGCCTGGGGCATCCGCTGGCTGCACGAGGTGGTGGCCGAGGCCCGGCAGGCCGGGCTGGCCCTGCAACAGCGCGTGGCCATGCCGGCCAACAACCTGCTGCTGGTCTTCGGTCGCACGGCAACGCCCGCATGACCCGGGCGTGATGGCCGATCCCGCCGCGCAGACGCCTGCGCCCGTCCCTCGGCTACTCACCGTGATGCCTGGCGGTTGGTGCGTGCCGGTGCACGACCACCAGACCCTGCTGCAAGCCGCGCTGGCCGCCGGCGTGCGCCTGCCCAGTTCGTGCCGCAACGGCACCTGCCGCAGCTGCCTGGCGCGGCTGCTGAGCGGCCAGGTGGCCTACACCATCGACTGGCCCGGCCTGCTGGCCGAAGAGAAGGCCGAAGGCTGGATCCTGCCGTGCGTGGCCTGCGCCCGCGGCGACCTGGTCATCGAGGCCCCCACAGCGTCGTCGCTGATGGGTGGATGAGCCGGCACGGCGCCGGGCGGCCGTGCGATGGAACTTTCGACCGCTGCCGACGGTCTTTCCGATGCGGGTGTGTCGTCCCCGCGATGTGTGGTTGCAGTCCGGGAGATTTCCATGAAGGCCCTTGCCCTCACCGTCTTGCGTCCTTTGGTCCCGATGGCCCTGTTGTGCGCTGGCCTGGCCCAGGCCGGCACGGTGCAGGTGGACTTCGACCACCCCGAGCGCTACGCCGACGCCGGCACCGCGCGTGAGGCCGAACGCGTGCGCCAGGTGATCGACCAGCATCTGCAGGCCCTGGGCCAGACCAAGCTGCCCGCCGGGCAGACGCTGAAGGTGACGATCACCGACATCGACCTGGCCGGCGAGGTCCACCGGTGGATGGGGCCGCTGCACGACGTGCGCATCATGGGCCGCGGCGTCGACTGGCCGGTCATCGAACTGCAGTACGCCTTGCGCGACGGCGAGCGCATCCTGGCCCAAGGCAGCGAACGGGTGGCCGACATGGCCTACCTGATGCGATCGACCGCCCTGCGCGTCAACGAGCGCCTGCCCTACGAGCAACGCATGCTCAGCGCCTGGTTCGACCGCCGTTTCGGCACCGCCCCGGCGCACTGAACGCGTGGCGGCGCGGCGCCTGACGGCTCAGCGCGCGCTGCGCCGCCGCGCCGGCGCAGGGTTCAGCTCGGCGTGCAGCGCAAGGTACTCCTGCGTCAGCTTGTGGCGCGGGTCCAGGTGCACCATCGGCAGCGCCCGCTCATGCGATTCCTTGATGCGCACGCTGGCGCTCAGGTAGGGCTGCAGCACCGGCAGGCCCTCGGCTATCAGCTCCTGCACCAGGCGCTGCGGCAGGTTGGCCCGCGGCTGGAACTGGTTGACGACGATGCCGGCCACCTTCAGGTCGCGGTTGTGGTCGGCCTGCATCTCCTGCACGCTCTCCATCAGCGCGTAAAGCGCCCGGCGCGAGAAGTCGTCGCAGTCGAACGGGATCAGGCAGCCGTTGGCCGCGATCAGCGCCGAGCGGGTGTAGAAGTTCAGCGCCGGCGGCGTGTCGATGTAGATGCGGTCGTAACGTTCATCCAGCGCGGCCAGCGCGTCGCGCAGCTTGTAGATCTTGTAGCGCGACTCCAGCTTGCCGTGCAACTCCTCGAGTTGGGGGCTCGACGGCAGCACGTCGAGGTTCTCGAACGGGCTGGCGGTGATGAACTCCTCGGTGGCCTGCGTGCGCAAGGTGAACTTCAGGGTCTGGTCGAAGAACTCGGCGGCCGTGTCGCGGACCTCGTCGGCACCCGCGCCCAGCAGGTAGCGGGTGGAGTTGCCCTGCGGATCGAGGTCGACCACCAGGGTGCGAAGCCCCTGCTGGGCGCTGATGGCCGCCAGGTTGCACGCGATGGTGGACTTGCCCACCCCGCCCTTCTGGTTGAACACGACGTAGCGCATGGCGCGGAGGCTCCCGGAGTCAAGGTGATCGATGCGATGCCGGCAATTGTGCACCGCAGCAAACCAGCTTTCCGGATCGCCGGCCGAAACTGCACCGACAAAACATTGCTTATCGTCATGACACGGACATGTGGCCGGCCGATACTGCACCTGTCTTGGCGATAACCGACCGCACCAATGGGCGGAGTACCGGAACCCGTACCCGGCGCCGACAACCGGTCTGACCAGCCCCGCTGGCCTGTCCGTGAGCACCAAGGGCCACCTCCGAGTGGCCCTTTGCTTTTCTGGCGGCGCACGAGATTGCCTTATGCTGCGGGGTAGCTTCGACGCGCGACCGGTGCGCGCCAGCCATCCAAAGGAGCACGCCTTGGCGACCCCGAATTACGGTTACGAGAAACGCCAGCGCGAGCTGGCCAAGAAGCGCAAGAACGAAGAAAAGAAGCAGAAGAAACAGGTGCGCGAGCCCGGCGACAACAGCCCCGACGACAGCGCACCGAACGACGCCGGCCCCGATGTGGCGCCGTCCCCGCCCGCCGCCAGTTGAACACCCTGCCCGGCAACGGGCAGACGAAAAAAAACCGCGCCTTCGCAGGTGCGGTTTTTTTGTGCCTGGCTGCCCGAAGGCAGCCAGGATGCTGTGATTACAGCGGGCGGATGTTCGCCGCTTGCAGGCCCTTGGGGCCTTGCTTCACTTCAAATTCGACGCGCTGGTTTTCGGCCAGGCTGCGGAAGCCGCCGTTGTTGCGGATTTCGCTGAAGTGGGCGAACAGGTCCTTGCTGCCGTCTTCAGGCGTGATGAAGCCGAAGCCCTTGCCATCGTTGAACCATTTGACGACGCCGGTTTGGGTGGTGCTGCTCATGGGGAGTTCCTTAAATGAGTCTGTTGATGAAAAAAGAACACGCACAGGCTTGCGCCAGCGCGGACAGAGACACTCAAGAAACGTCGAACCGGGAGTTCAAACCTGGCCGGTCTGCTGAAACGGGCTGCGGTGAACCGCAACCTGCACAACAGACGGTACGGGGATAAGACCTTGTGGAAACGGCCTCGTGCATGTCTGTGCCTGCACTGTAACAGCTATTGGCCGGGGCCGTGTGTTCATTTGCTTGGACAGGGCCCAGGGTCTAGAGGCAGCACTCCAGCCTATGGCCGCCCGCGTCGGCCGGCACGCCCGGTCGATATGATGAATTTGCCGATGCCACGAGGCCGGCCGTGACCAGAAGGAGACCCAGGCATGTACGACTATGTGGTGATCGGTGGCGGTTCGGCGGGATGCGTGCTGGCTGCGCGCCTGAGTGAGGATCCCGCCGTGCGGGTGCTGCTGCTCGAGGCCGGTGGCATGGACCGCAGCGTGCTGATCCACTGCCCGGCCGGCCTGGCGCTGATGGCCAAGACCAAGGGCATCAACTGGGCTTTCGAGACCGTGCCGCAACCCGGACTGGGCGGGCGCCGCGGCTACCAGCCGCGCGGCAAGGTGCTGGGCGGCTCGAGCTCGATCAACGCGATGATCTACATCCGTGGGCAGCGCAGCGACTTCGACCGCTGGGCTGCCGAGGGCAATCCCGGCTGGTCGTTCGACGAGGTGCTGCCCTACTTCAAGCGCGCCGAGGGCAACCTGCGTGGCGGCGATGCGCTGCACGGCGCCGACGGGCCGCTGGGGGTACAGGACCTGGGCTGCCCGAACCCGATCGCACAGCGATTCATCGATGCGGGCGTGCAGGCCGGGCTGCCGCTGAATGCCGACTTCAACGGCCCCGAGCAGGACGGCGTGGGCTGGTACCAGGTCAACCACCGCAACGGTGAGCGCTGCAGCGCCGCCAAGGCCTACCTGGCCCCGGCGATGGGCCGGCCCAACCTCGAGGTGATCACCGGCGCACAGGTCACGCGCATCGTGATGGACGGCCGGCGCGCCAGCGGCGTGGAATACCTGCGCGAGGGTGTCCGCACCACCGCGCAGGCGCGCGGCGAGGTGCTGCTGTGCGCCGGCGCGCTGCAATCGCCGCAGATCCTGATGACCAGCGGCATCGGCCCGGGTGCGCACCTGCAGCAGCATGGCATCGCCGTGCTGCACGACCTGCCCGGCGTGGGCCAGCACCTGCACGACCATGTCGACGTGGTGCAGGTGGTCGACGCACCCGGCGTGAACGAGCTGTTCGGCCTGACGCTGGGCGCGGCCTGGCGCACGCTGGGCGACATCCGCGAGTGGCGCGACCACCGCAGCGGCCGGCTGACGACCAACTTCGCCGAGGCCGGCGCGTTCTTCCGCAGCCAGCCGGGCGAGGCCGCGCCCGACCTGCAGCTGCACTTCGTCATCGGCAAGCTGGTCAACCACGGCCGCAAGACGGTGTTCGGCCACGGCTATTCGTGCCATGTGTGCCTGCTGCACCCCAAGAGCCGCGGCAGCCTGACGCTGGCCAGCGCCGACCCGCTGGCCGCACCGTTGATCGACCCGGCCTTCTTTGCCGACCCCGACGACATGATCCGCCTGCTGCGGGGCTTCAAGCGCATGCGCCAGGTGCTGGCGCAGCCGGCGCTGGCGGCCCTGGGCGGGCGCGAGCTGGCCGCGTCGGCCGGTGCCCAGAGCGACGCACAGATCGAGGCCTTCATCCGCGCCCATGCCGACACCATCTACCACCCGGTGGGCAGTTGCCGCATGGGCAACGGGCCGAACGACGTGGTCGACAGCAGCCTGCGCGTGCACGGCGTGCAGGGCCTGCGCGTGGTGGATGCGTCGATCATGCCCAGCATCGTCGGCGGCAATACCAACGCGCCGACGATCATGATCGCCGAGAAGGCCGCCGACCTGATCCAGGCGGCGCGCCAGCAGACCACGCGGCTGGCGGCCTGAAGCGGGCTTGCTTTGCCGCACCGCACAAAAGGCGGTGCAGGTCGGGTGAAGTTCTGACATAATCAACGGCTTCGCCGATCTCGGTCGGCGATTTCGTTCATCCCCTCTGACCCTTACGAGCCGGGCCCTGCGCAGTAGGGATTCCAACCGCGTCTCGTGTCCTGGTTGGCGGCGATGCCGTCGCTTCAGGACGTTTTGGGCACCGCGCCTGCACCCATGCAGGCGCTCAGGCACGCTGGCATGCGCAGTTTGGCATCCGCCCGGTGGCCTTTCCCGCCCCACCCTTCCATCGAAGTGCGACCCCACTGCGGCTGCCCGCTCTGTTTGCGGCGCCGTGGCCGGACCTGCTGTGGCCACAAGCCACCGGGCCTGGCCATGCCTGATTGAAAGATGACCATGAGTTTTGACCTGAACCCCGAATTGGCCCGTGACCTGACCGACGCGGCCCTGCCCAACGATTCCACCGAAGACAGCACCGCGGCTGCCGTGCCCAACGACGGCGCCGAGTTCACCGCGCTGGGCCTGTCGAGCGAGATCGTCAAGGCGATCACCCACGCCGGCTACAGCAGCCCGACCGACGTGCAGGCCCGTGCCGTGCCGCTGGCGATGGCCGGCCGCGACCTGCTGGTCTCGTCGCAGACCGGCAGCGGCAAGACCGCCGCCTTCGTCTGGCCGGCGCTCGAGCGCATCCTGGCCGCCCGGCTCGACCCGGCCAAGAAGCGCGACAAGGGCAAGACCTACGGCCCGCGCATCCTCGTGCTGGCACCCACCCGCGAGCTGGCGCAGCAGGTGTCGCACGCCTGCAGCGTGTACGGCTACGGCGTGCACGGCCTGCGCGTGGCGCACGTCGTCGGCGGCGTGCCCTACCAGGCTCAGCTGAAGGCCTTGCGCGGCCCGCTGGACGTGCTGATCGCCACCCCCGGCCGCCTGCTCGACCTGATGAACTCGGGCGCCGCGGTGATGGCCAACGTCGAGCTGCTGGTGCTCGACGAAGCCGACCGTATGCTCGACATGGGCTTCATCGACGACATCAAGCTGGTGGCGCAAGCCCTGCCGGCCGAGCGCCAGACGATGATGTTCTCGGCCACCTTCGACGGCACGGTCGGCCACCTGGCCAACCAGCTGACGCGCGACGCCCAGCGCATCGCCGTGGACAAGCACACCGACACGCACGCCTCGATCGAGCAGCGCCTGCACTGGGCCGACAGCATGCACCACAAGCATGCCCTGCTCGAGCAGCTGCTGACCGACAAGGACATGGACCAGTGCGTGGTCTTCACCAGCACCCAGCGTGACGCCGACGAGGTGGCCTACAAGCTCGGCCAGATCGGCCACGCCGTGGCCGCGCTGCACGGCGGCATGCCGCAAGGCCGCCGCAACCGCGTGCTGCAGGACCTGCGCTTCCGCCACCTGCGCGTGCTGGTGGCCACCGACGTCGCCGCGCGCGGCATCGACGTGCCCACCATCAGCCACGTCATCAACTACGGCCTGCCGATGAAGGCCGAGGACTACGTGCACCGCATCGGCCGCACCGGCCGTGCCGGCCGCAATGGCCTGGCGATCACGCTGGCCGAGCGCCGCGACGTGGGCATGATCCGCCGCATCGAGCGCTTCACCACCCAGCCGATCGCGGTGGCGGTGGTGGCCGGGCTCGAGCCCAAGCAGACCGCGCCGACGATGAACGGCCCCAGCTTCGGCGGCAAGCCCTCGTTCGGCCAACGCCGACCCAGCTTCGGCGGCCCGCGTGGCGCCGGCGGTGGTGGCTTCGGCGGCGACCGTCGCCCGGGTGGCTTCGGTGGTGGGAACGGCGGCGGCAACGGCGGCGGCTTCCGTCCCGACGACAACCGCTCGGCGGGTGGCTACCGCCCGGATACGCGCCCCGAGTTCCGTCCCGAAGCCCGGCCGCACGCCGGTGTAGTGCGCGACCATGGCGCGCCGCATGGCGGCTTCCGCGACAACGCGGCGCCGCAGGGTGGCTTCCGCGATGGCGGCTTCCGCAACGACAGCCGCGCCCAGGCCCCGCGGGGTGAAGGCTTCGGCGGCGGTGATCGTCCGGCGCGCGCCGGCTTTGGCGGCGACCGCGGTGATCGCCCGGCGTTTGCCGGCAAGCCCTTCGGCGGCCCGCGGCGCAATCCGCGCTGAGTCTCCGCATCACTGGGCCGCAGCGATTCGCGGTCCGGTGACGCTGGCGGTCACATCAGCTTGAAAGGCGGGCCTCGTGCCCGCCTTTTTCATGCGCGCACGACATGCACGGCACCGCCGTGATCACGGCGGCTTGGTGGCCTTGCCGCCGGCGGCTTCGGCGGCCTCGGCCGCCAGTTCGGCCTGGCGGCGCGCCGCCTCGATCTGCTGCAGCTGGCGCAGGTGGATCTCGACGTTGGAGCGGCGGAACGCGCTCATCACCACCACGTCGGCGGCCAGCCCCAGGCGCTGCAGGCGGACGGACAGGCGCAGGCCCACCGCCGGATCGCCGCCCATCGCCAGCACCACCTCGTTGGCGAACAAGTCGGCCCCGCCGACCAGGCCGTCGACCTGGATGCTGCGCTGCGTCTGCGCCTCCATCGCCGACAGCACCGTGCCGGCGCCCGGCACCGCCAGCGCCAGCACCTTGCCGATCATGAAGGCGTTGCCCATGTTGTCGGACGAGCGCTGGCGCAGGATGGACTTCTCGCTGGCCAGGAAGTAGGTGCCGAAGGCCGCCAGCCAGCGCCGCTCGTCGCGCGTATGGGCCTGCAGCATCGCATTGCCGGGGATCTTGCTGCGCCGGCCCTCCTGGCGCTGGAAGTTCTGCGGCTCGTCGTCGAAGGCGGTGGCCGTCACCGTGCCGGCACAGCCGGTCTGCGTGGCCACCTTGACCTGGCGCCCGCCCTCGACGGTGAGGGTCATGGCCGAGTCGGCATTGGCCTCTTCACGCGCCTTGTGCATCACGTCCCAGAACGCCTGGTCGTCGACCGACATCGTGGCGCCGCCTCGGAACACCGCGCCCAGCTCCAGCGTATTGCCCGGTGGCGGCAGCGGCCGGTGGTTGATCGCCAGCACCCGCTGGCCCAGCTTCAGCTCGTCGGGTGCGCCTTCGTCCAGCCAGGCGATGCGCCAGTGCTCGTCCATGCCAGTGGCCTGCGTGAACAGCCGCTGGTGGTGCGCCGACAGGCCCTGGCGCACACCGCGCACCGACCACAGCACGAAGGGCTCGATCTCGGTGGTGTCATCGCACAGCGGCTCGGCGCCCCAGGCCACATGGATGGCCGCCTCGCGGAAGGCGATCTCGTGCTGGTAGGCGGCCTTGAAGCGCTGGCGGTCGAACTCGTCGCTGAACTCGCCGGCACGCGCCCCGCCCGACAGCAGCGCCAACGAGCCGCCAAGGACCCACCACAAGACCCGCCACGGCCGGCGGGCGCCGGGCGAGGTCGCGCGGCGCCGACCCACCTCCGACCCGGGCCAGAAACACAGCATGGCCAAAGTATGCATGGCCCGGCGCCGCTGCGGGCGGCGGCCGAGGCGCTATGCTCGGCGCCCTTCACCATGGCCGGCATCCACATCACCGACATCGAGGCGGCCATCAACTGGTGGCGCGCACGCTCGCCCTCGCCCGACGGCATCACCGCCTGCGCCGAGGTGCGCGCGCTGGCCGAGGTCTACGCGCTGCTGGTGTACTACCGCGAGACGCAGGCCGACGAGGACACGATGCCACGCGATGCACGCGCGGCCTGGGGTGCCTGGTACGCCCAGACGCCCGACGCGCCCTGCATCGCCATCTGCTCGACCGCGCAGGGCGACGCGCTGTGCAAGGGCTGTGGTCGCACCGAAGACGAAGTGCAGCACTGGCCGGTGCTCAGCCCCGGCGAGAAGCGCGCGGTGTGGCGCCGCATCACGATGGAAGGCTCGGCCTGGCGCTTCAACCGCTACGCCGAGCGGGCCCATCTTGCGCAGGGCGCCGGGTCCGGCGCCGCTGACGGTGCCACGGGTCCGGCCAGCGATGCAGTGCGTCCACCGGCGTCGCGCCGATGAGCACCGGGCCCACCCACCACGACGCGGCCGCCGCGGCCCCTGCCAGCCCGGCCCCGCGCCGGCTGCGCGACAGCGTGCAGCGCATCGTGCCGTTGGCCTGGCCGGTGTTCATCGGGCAGCTGGCGGTGCTGGGCTTCGGCACCATCGACACCGTGCTGGTGGCCCGGTATTCACCCACCGACCTGGCCGCGCTGGCGGTGGGCGGCGCCACCTACATCACCGTGTTCATCGGGCTGATGGGCGTGGTGCTGGCGATCAGCCCGATCGTCGGCCAGCTCTACGGGGCGAAACGGCTGCACGAGGCCGGCCACCAGGTGTGGCAGGCGCTGTGGCTGGCGCTGGCCCTGGCGGTGGTGGGCTGCACGCTGCTGGTCTTTCCGGCGCCGTTCCTGGCCTTGTCCAAGGCCAGCCCGGCGGTGGCCGACAAGGTCAGCGGCTACCTGCTGGCGCTGGCCGTGGCACTGCCGGCCTCGCTGCTGTTCACCGTCTTCCGCGGCTTCAACATCGCGGTGTCGCGGCCCAAGGCGGTGATGGTGCTGCAGCTGGGTGGGCTGGCGCTGAAGGTGCCGCTGTCGCTGGCCCTGGTCACCGGCCTGCCGGTGCTGGGCGTGCCGGCGATGGGCGTGGTGGGCTGCGGCATCGCCACGGCCGTGGCCATGTGGTTGCAGGCGGCCGTGGCCCTGCTGCTGATGCGTCGCGACCCGTTCTACCGGCGCTTCGACCTGGCCGCGCCCGGCCAGCGTGCGCCGCACGGGCCGTCGATGCGCGCGCTGCTCAAGCTGGGCATCCCGATGGGCCTGGGCATCGGCGTCGAGGTGACCGGCTTCGCGTTCATGGCCATCTTCATCTCGCGCCTGGGCGAGACGGCCGTGGCCGGCCACCAGATCGCGGCCAACCTGGTGTCGCTGCTGTTCATGATGCCGCTGGGCCTGAGCAACGCCACCAGCACGCTGGTGGCGCAGCGCATCGGCGCGGGCGACATCGCCGACGCACGCCGGCTGGGCTGGCACGGCCTGCAGTTCACGCTGGCGGTGTCGCTGGTGGTGGGCGGCAGCGTGTTCTTCGGACGCGAGGGCGTGGTGCGGCTGTACACCGACAACCCGGCGGTGGTGGCCGCGGCGCTGCCGCTGCTGGCCTGGGTGGCGCTGTTCCATGCCGCCGACGCGGTGCAGACGCTGGCTGCCTTCGTGCTGCGGGCCTGGCGCATTGCCACCCTGCCCACGGTGATCTACGTGCTGGCGCTGTGGGGCGTGGGCCTGGGCGGCGGCTACGCACTGGCCTTCAACCTGGGCGGCGCGGTGCCGGCGGCCTGGCAGGGTGCACGCGGCTACTGGATCGCGTCAACCGCCGGCCTGACAGTGGCGGCGGTGGCGCTGGCCGGCCTGCTGGCCTGGGTGCTGGCGCAGCAGCGGCGGCGCCATGCCGCATCGAGCGGCCCGCTCAAGCCGACGGGCGCGGCGCCGGCAGACTGATCACGAAGCAGCTGCCGCCGCCGGCATGCTCCTCGCAGTGCACGCTGCCACCATGGGCCTGCGCGATCTGGCGCACCAGGCTCAGGCCCAGGCCCACGCCGCCCTCGCGCTCGGCGTGGCCGGGCAGGCGGAAGTAGGGCTCGAAGATGCGTTCGCGCAGCGCCTCGGGCACGCCGGCGCCGCGATCGCACACACGCATCGTGACGCCGCCGGCGGCGTCGGCCGCCACCTGGACGCTGAGTTCGTCGCCCCCGTAGCGGCGGGCGTTCTCGAGCAGGTTGCGCAGCGCGCGGCGCAGCAGGCGCTCGTTGCCGGTGCGCACCAGCTGGCGCGGATCGCCCACGGCCTGCACCTCGGCATCGAAGCGGGCCGCCTCCTCGGCGGCCAGGCCCAGCAGGTCGACCGGCTCGGATCGATCCAGCGCGGCACCGGCCCCCAGCCGGCTGGC
Organism: Aquabacterium sp.; assembly: GCA_030654555.1. Taxonomy (GTDB): domain Bacteria; phylum Pseudomonadota; class Gammaproteobacteria; order Burkholderiales; family Burkholderiaceae_C; genus Pseudaquabacterium. The sequence continues at coordinate 500 of JAURXG010000576.1, read as the reverse complement.
CAGCAGCACCTCCTCGACCAGCGCATCGAGCTCGGCCACGTTGGTGTCGATCTCGCGCTGGAGGCCGGCGCGCTGCGGCTCGGGCGACTCGCCGTACATCGCCACCGCCATCTTCAGCCGCGCCAGCGGCGAGCGCAGCTCGTGGCTGGCGTTGGCCAGCAGGGTCTGGTGGCTGCGCACCAGCGCCTCGATGCGCTCGGCCGCCTGGTTGAAGGTGGCGGCCACCGCGGCCACCTCGTCGCGGCCCGAGGCATCGACGCGCTGGGCCAGATCGCCGGCGCCGAAGGCCTGGACGCCCTGCTTCAGCGCCTCGAGCCGGCGCGTGAGCCGGCGCACCACCGGGTAGGCCCCAGCGGCCACCGCGATGAACAGCACCGCCACCAGCACCAGCGGGCCCACCGCGCGCGGCAGGCCGAACGGCAGCGGCAGCAGGGCCGGCAGCGGTGCCATCGGTGCCAGCGCGGAGGGCCGATCGCCGAGCGCCGGGCCGGGCGCGTGGT